>JABFYB010000032.1 GCA_013361475.1 Hamadaea sp. | reverse complement strand
GCCGCCAAGACCCCCGCCACCAAGCCGATCGGCGGCCGGGTCAACGGTCGTCCGGTGGCGCCCGCCCAGGGCGGCGCGGTCACCGTGCCGGACTCGGAGACCACGCTGCTCCCGGTCCTGCCGGACGAGGACACCCAACGCGTCGACCCGCCCGGCGGCGGGCAGCCCGCGTACCCGAGCCGGCCCGATCCGGGCGACGCCGCCGCCGAGGTGTGGGCGCTCGTCGAGCGAGCCCAGGCGGGCGAGGCCGAGGCGTTCGGGCTGATCTACGACCGGTACGTCGACACCGTCTTCCGGTTCATCTACTTCCGGGTGGGCAACCGGCCGCTGGCCGAGGACCTGACGAGCGACACCTTCCTGCGGGCGCTCAAGCGCATCGGCAGCTTCACCTGGCAGGGCCGTGATCTCGGCGCCTGGCTGGTGACCATCGCCCGCAACCTGGTCGCCGACCACTTCAAGTCCGGCCGCTACCGCCTCGAGGTCACCACCGGCGACGTCCTGGACGCCGACCGCGAGGACCGGGGCCCGGAGGGCAGCCCGGAAGCGGCCGTCGTCGACCACATCACCAATGTCGCCCTGCTGACCGCGGTGAAGCAGCTGAACCCGGAGCAGCAGGAGTGCATCGTGCTCCGCTTCCTCCAGGGTTTCTCCGTCGCCGAGACCGCTCAGGCGATGGGCAAGAACGAGGGCGCCATCAAGGCGCTGCAGTACCGAGCCGTCCGCGCGCTCGCCCGACTCCTTCCGGAGGGCTTCCAGCCGTGACCCCGCTCACCGCCCCCGCAGTGAGCCGAGTCACGCCCCGGCTCTCCGTAACCCCAGACCCCCCGCGGCCGTTTGACCGAGTACGACCGGAGTCCGTGGACACACTCCGGCAGTCCGCCGCGACCAGCGAAGGGGGGTGCCCGCTATGAACACTGTCTTCGACCGGCGGCGCGCCGAGCGCTTCGCCCGACTCCTGGACGAGGCCAACGGCGGCCGGCGTCATCATTCCCATTCCCGTCTCGACGCCCAGCTCGCGGAGTTCGTGACGCTCGGCGACCAGCTCCGGGGCACGCACGTGCCCGGTCCGAATCCGGACTTCCGGAGCAGCCTGCGTGCTCAGCTGATCGCCACCGCCGAGCGCGAGGGCATCGGCGTCACCGCGACCGAGCCGGAACCCATTCTGGTGAAGCCGGCCCGGTCCCGTACGCGCATCGCGATCATCGCGGGCGTGGCGACCGGCACTCTCGCCGTCTCCGGCATCTCCATGGCCAGCGGCGACGCCAATCCCGGCGACGCGCTCTACCAGGTCAAGCGATCGACCGAGCGAGCTCAGCTCGCGCTGGCCAGCTCCGACCTGTCGCGCGGGCAGCTCTACCTGGAGTTCGCCCGTACGCGACTGAGCGAAGCCAGTGCCGTCCGGTCCGACAGCGGCAGCTTCACCACCGCCTTGACGGACATGGACAAGGACACGATCGAGGGCGTACGCCTGCTGACCACGTCGGCGATGGGCCAGGGCGGCACCGCCGCGCTCGACACCGTCGACCGGTTCGTGGCCGATCAGAAGTCCTTGATGGGCCAGCTCACGGCGCTGGTGGACGGGCCGTCCCGGCAACGGGCCGCTGCGTCGGCCACGTTGCTGGACGCCATCTCGGACCGCTCTCACTCGCTGCGCGCCGCGCTCGCCTGTGGAGCGAAGGCGACTTCGACGGCCGACGCGCTCGGCCCGGCGGCGTCGCCCTGCCCGGCCCCGGCCGGTCAGCAGCCCGAGACCACCGTCCCGCGGAGCACCTCGACGACGACCCCGCGACCGGCAACGGCGCCGAGCGTGGGCACCAGCGGCGAGGCGACGACGCCGGCTCAGATCGCGCCGTCCGCCTCGGCCTCGCCGCAGCCGTCGGCGAGCACCGAGGGCGACGAGGGTCTGCTCGGCGAACTCGGCCGCATCCTGGGCGATCTGCTCGGGAACTGATCACCGGACGGCCGTTCGGGATTCACCTTCGAGATCCGGGGGCGTCACCGCAGGGTGGCGCCCCCGGTCGCATACAACCGCTACGCTCTACAGACGTGTTGCCGGGATTGGGAGGCGAAGCGGCCGTGACGGAGCCACACGAGCGCGTCAAGGCGGCTGCCTTCTTCGATCTGGACAACACTCTGATGCAGGGCGCCTCGCTGTACTACTTCGCTCGTGGTCTGGCCGCCCGGAAATACTTCACCACCACCGATCTGCTCCGGTTCGGCTGGAGCCAGGTGAAGTTCCGGCTGCTGGCGGCCGAGCACGCCGGCGACATCGCCGAGGCCCGGCAGGCGGCGCTGGCCTTCATCGAGGGCTGGCGCGTCGAGGATGTCAGCCGGCTCAGCGAGGAGATCTTCGACGAGCTGATGGCCGAGCGGATCTGGGCCGGCACTCGGGCCATCGCCGAGCAGCACATCGCCGACGGCGACCGGGTCTGGCTGGTGACGGCGGCCCCGGTCGAACTCGGTGAGGTGATCGCCCGGCGACTCGGCCTGACCGGCGCGCTCGGCACGGTCGCGGAGATCCACAATGGCGTCTACACCGGACGGCTGGTCGGCGAGATGCTGCACGGCCCGGCGAAGGAGACCGCCGTCCGCGCGCTGGCCGCCGCCGAGGGCTTCGACCTCGCCGACTGTTACGCGTACTCGGATTCGGTGAACGACCTGCCGATGCTCAGCGCGGTCGGGCACCCCACCGCGGTCAACCCGGACGGCGCGCTGCGGCGGCACGCCCGGGCGCGGTCCTGGCAGATCCGCGACTTCCGCACCGGCCGCAAGGCGGCGAAGGTGGCGGTCCCGGCGACGCTGGCGGCCGGTGTCCTCGCCGGTGCGGTCGCGGCCGGTCTGGCCATCCGCGCCCGCCGCGACTGACCGCTCGTCCGGCGCTCAGCGCAATGTGTGCAGGTCGACGACGTGCCACGTCACGTCGTCGCCGGTGCCGCTGCCCCACCACACGAAACCGCCACGCCCCATGATCTGTCCCGCGCCGTCGGCGAGGGTGATCGTCCGGCGCTCTTGGATGTCGTAGAGCAGGACCTGCTGCCGGGCCAGCGCGGACGCCCCGGACCCCTGGCGGGAATAGACCTCCCACCGATCGAGCAGCCCCACGTCGACGAGCGCGGCGGTCACCGAGCCGGACGCCGCCCGATGCCGCTCGCGGCCGTCGATCCGCATGACGTCGATCCGGGTCGCCCCGCCATCACCGCCCAGCACCAGTACGCGGCACACCGCGGAACTACAGCTGACCAGCTCGGACGCCTGGTTGGGGATGGACTGGCGACGCCCGGTCCGCCAGTTGACGAGTGCGGTCGCCCCACCGCCGGCGGTCATCGCGCTCACGAGCCAGTCGCCGCCGACCGACTGCCACCCGCCGTCGATGCGGCGTACCGAGACGTCGCCGCCGGCCACCGGAACCGAACGGATCTCCGAGGCCAGGACGTCGCCGGGCACGGACGCCACCCAGTAGACCCGGCCGTCTCGGATGTGCAGGTCGTACTGCGAGTTGAAGAAGGCGAAGTCGCCCAGGTCCCGGGTGAGGATGTGGGCGTCCGAGCCGTCGCGCCGGGCGATCCAGATCGCGGCGTCGCCCTGACCGTCGTCTCCGGCGGTCTGCTCCAGCCAGGCGATCCGGTCGTCGCCCGCGGTGAAGCCGCCGAACTGGGGCGCCTCGTCCGCGCCGAGGGTGCGTACGGTGCGGATCCGGCCGTCGCCGTCCAAGATCACCAATGCGGTCTCCCCGCCGCCGGACGGGGTGGCGGTACCCAACGACGTCCGGTCGTCGAGGAACAGCATCGGCTCGTACGCCCAGTCGCCGTCGACGTAGCCCGGGACGTCCACCACGGCAGCCGACGGGAAGGCCTCCGTCAGCGTCCAATCCGTTCCCGGCGCGTGGGGAGCCGGGAGGGTGAGCAGCCGGACGGAGGCGGCCAGGGCCACGACGAGAGCCACGGCCCCGCCGATCCGCAGCGTCGACCGCCGGCGGTGTTGACCCAGGCGCACCAGAAACAAGCTACTGCCTACTGGGCGAAGGGATCCGGCCGCCGCTCCAGCAGACCGTGGATCATCTCTTGAATGGTCTCCCGGACCTGGTCGGCCAGGTTGAAGACGACCATCGGATCGTCGGCCTGGTCGGCCAGATCCTCGGTCGGGATGGGCTCGCCGAACTCGATCAGCCATTTGCTGGGCAGCGGCACCAGCCCCAGCGGCCCCAGCCAGGGGAAGGTCGGGGTCACCGGGAAGTACGGCGCCCCCAGCACCCGGGCCAGCGGCTTGATGTTGCCGATCAGGGGGTAGATCTCCTCCGCGCCCACGATCGCGGCGGGGATGATCGGCACCCCCGTCCGCAGGGCGGCCGACACGAAGCCGCCCCGGCCGAACCGTTGCAGCTTGTAGCGGTCGCGGAAGGGCTTGCCGACGCCCTTGAACCCCTCGGGGAACACCCCGACGAGGTCACCGCCGGAGAGCAGCCGTTCGGCGTCCGGCGTGCAGGCCAGCGTCGCGCCCGACTTGCGGGCCAGCTCGCTCAGGCCGGGCAGCTTGAAGACGAAGTCCGCGCCGAGCAGGCGCAGGTGCCGATGCCCTTCCGATTCGTCGTGGCAGGCGATCGCCAGCATCAGCGCGTCCAGCGCCACCGTGCCGGAGTGGTTGCCGACGAGCAGTGCGCCGCCGTCGACCGGGATGTGCTTCGCGCCGATGATCTCGGTGCGGAACCAGTCCCGCTGCAGCAGCCGCAGCATCGGATGGAACACGCCCTCGGTCAGCTCATGGTCGAAGCCGAACTCGTCGACCTCGTACGCCCCCGACAGCCGCCTGCGCAGGAAGGCCAGCCCGGATGCGACCCGGCGATCCCAGACGTCGGTCTCCTCGGGGATGGCGTGCTCAGGCAGGTTCTCCGGAGAGGTCATTCACCGCACCTCCGACTGCACTTCTGGCGGTCGGCTGACCGCACTCCTGGCGGCTCGGGCAAGCCCTCCCCGGCCGAGGCTCCCCGGCTCGCGTACCCGCTGGATCATGTCGAGGAAGGAGCGCTCAGCCGCCGCCAGCCGTTCCGGGGTGACCAGCGCGCCGGTCTGGTGGGTGCGGACGAAGTCCGCGAAGGCGTCGGGTGTGGAGCGGGGCGTGAAGCCGAATTCGCGGACCAGGCGCGTCGTGTCGACGACGCGGCCGTGCACGAACAGGTCGATCTGGTCGTTGCTGATGAGCCCGCGGCCGGTGGCGGCGCTGACCGCGAGGGCCTGCTCCACGATGGGCAACGCGATGCGGCCCGCTCGGCGGATGGCCTGGGAGAGCGTGACGACCCCGGCGCCGGCCACGTTGAAGGTGCCCGGGTGGCTCTCGAGGACCGACCGCTCGATGATCTCCAGGGCGTCGTCGACGTGGACGAACTGCATCCGCGGGTCACGCCCGAGCACGGTCGGCACGGTAGGCCGGGTCAGGTAGCGCAGCAGCGCGGTCTCGGCGCTGGCCCCGATGAACGGGGCGAAACGCAGGACCGTCGCGGTGACGTCGGGCCGGCGGCGGCGGAACCCGCGGACGTAGCTCTCGATGTCGAGAATGTCGCGGGCGTAGCCACCCCGGGGCACCTCGCGCGGCTCGGTGTCCTCGGTGAAGACGGCCGGATCGCGGAAGGACGCGCCGTACGCGGCCGTCGACGAGCGCACCACCAGCCGGCGCAGCGACGCGGCCTGCTGGCAGGCGGCGAGCAGCTGCATCGTGCCGATGACGTTCTGCTCCTTCATCGCCGCCCGGCCACCGCGCGCCTGATCGGGCGAGGAGACGACGGCGAGGTGCACCACGGCTTCGACGCCCAGATCGGCGATGACCTCGCCGGAGGCGCGCAGATCCGCCTGCACCACCTCGACGGAGCTGTCGGCGAGCAGGTGTTCGACCTCGGGATGCGGAGGGAACGAGTCGAGCCCGATCACCCGGCCGACCCCGGTACGCGTGGCGAGGGTGGCCGCGATCCGCGCGCCGAGGAACCGGCTCACGCCGGTGACCAGAACCACCTCGGGTCTCGTCGCCATGCTCCCCCACCTTGGCCGAGCCCGGCGGTCGCCGGTCGGCAACGCACCGGGCTCAGGCACCCGCACTCATGACGCCGGCGAACCGGCGCGGGTCACTTGCCGAGACGGCGACGCTGGACGCGGGTCTTGCGCAGCAGCTTGCGGTGCTTCTTCTTAGCCATGCGCTTGCGGCGCTTCTTGACCACGGAGCCCATACGGCAGCCCTCTCATCACATGCTTCGGTTTCGCCCGGCGCGCGGACGCGCCATGGCGGAAGTTGGACATCTCGCCCCGCCCTCGGTTCGCGTACGCGCGAACGGGGCCGGAGCCGCTGTCCAGGGTAACCGCACGCATGCGTGTTCGTGAAACCGGGCGGTCACCCTCATGCGGCTTGGGAGAACGCGCCCCTCAAGTATTCGTGGACCGCGTGCTC
>JABFYB010000472.1 GCA_013361475.1 Hamadaea sp. | reverse complement strand
CCCCGAGGAGGCACCCGGGAATGAGCGAAACACTGGAGAACCTGCTTTCCGAGGACCGGCAGTTCCCGCCGCCCGCAGACCTCGCGGCGAACGCGAACGTCACCGCCGCCGCCTATGACGAGGCCGCCGCCGACCGCCTGGCCTTCTGGGCGAAGCAGGCTCGCCGACTGGACTGGTTCCAGGAGTGGGACCAGGTTCTCGACTGGTCCAACCCCCCGTTCGCGAAGTGGTTCGTGGGCGGCCGGCTCAACGTCGCGTACAACTGCCTCGACCGGCACCTCGCGGCCGGCAACGGCGACAAGGTCGCCATCCACTGGGAGGGCGAGCCGGGCGACAGCCGGACGCTCACCTACGCCGACCTGCACGCCGAGGTGTGCCGGGCGGCGAACACGCTGACCGACCTGGGCGTCGCGGCCGGCGACCGAGTGGCGATCTACCTGCCGATGATTCCCGAGGCGGCGGTGGCGATGCTCGCCTGCGCCCGCATCGGGGCGACGCACTCGGTCGTCTTCGGCGGCTTCAGCAAGGACGCGCTGTCCGGCCGGATCAAGGACGCCAGCGCGAAGGTCGTGATCACCGCCGACGGCGGCTTCCGCCGGGGCAACCCGAGCGCCCTCAAGCCGACCGTCGACGAGGCGGTCGCGGAGTGCCCGACGATCGAGAAGGTCCTCGTCGTCCGGCGTACGGGTCAGGACGTCGCCTGGACCGAAGGCCGGGACCTGTGGTGGCACGACACCGTCGCGAACGCCTCCGACAAGCACGAGGCGCAGCCGTTCGACGCCGAGCACCCGCTGTTCATCCTCTACACCTCGGGCACGACCGCCAAGCCGAAGGGCATCCTGCACACCACCGGCGGCTACTTGACCCAGGTCGCCTACACCCACCACGCCGTCTTCGACCTCAAGCCGGAGACCGACGTCTACTGGTGCACCGCCGACATCGGCTGGGTGACCGGCCACTCCTACATCGTCTACGGCCCGCTCTCCAACGGCGCCACCCAGGTGATGTACGAGGGCACCCCGGACACCCCGCACCGGGGCCGGTTCTGGGAGATCGTCGAGAAGTACAAGGTGACGATCCTCTACACCGCCCCGACCGCGATCCGGACCTTCGCCAAGTGGGGCGACGACATCCCGGCCCAGTTCGACCTGTCCTCGCTGCGCCTGCTGGGCAGCGTCGGTGAGCCGATCAACCCCGAGGCCTGGATGTGGTACCGCCAGAACATCGGCGCCGGGCGTACGCCGGTCGTCGACACCTGGTGGCAGACCGAGACCGGCGCGATCATGATCTCCCCGCTGCCCGGCGTCACCAGCTGCAAGCCGGGTTCGGCGATGGGACCGTTGCCGGGCATCGCCGCCAACGTCGTGAACGACGCGGGCCAGATCGTCGGCAACGGCGGTGGCGGTTACCTCGTCCTCAACGAGCCGTGGCCGTCGATGCTGCGCACCATCTGGGGCGACGACCAGCGGTTCATCGACACCTACTGGTCCCGCTTCGCGGAGCACGGCTACTACTTCGCCGGCGACGGCGCCAAGAAGGACGACGACGGCGCGCTCTGGCTGCTCGGCCGGGTCGACGACGTCATGCTGGTCTCCGGCCACAACATCTCCACCACCGAGGTCGAGTCGGCCCTGGTGTCGCACCCCGCGGTGGCCGAGTCGGCGGTCGTCGGCGCGACCGATCCGACCACCGGCCAGGCGGTCGTCGCGTTCGTCATCCTCAAGGGCGGCGCCGAGGCGACCGAGGCGGAGCTGAAGGACCACGTCGCCAAGACCCTCGGCCCGATCTGCAAGCCGCGCCAGATCCAGTTCGTCTCCGAGCTGCCGAAGACCCGCTCGGGCAAGATCATGCGGCGGCTGCTGAAGGACATCGCGGAGAAGCGTGCCCTCGGCGACGTCACGACCCTGCAGGACGCCGGGGTCATGCAGCTCATCCAGGAGGGTATGACCACCTCCTCCAGTGAGGACTGAGCAAGCACCACTCTGATCCGGGCGAGGCCGATTCGGCTTCGCCCGGATTTCTCTGTCCGGCAATCGGCTGGTCCTTGTCACGTCATCCGTGACACGGACCGCGACGATCATGCATTCCTTCCACCGAGCGCCTCACCGTGTCGCTCTCTGCGATCGTGAGACCACTTCATGCGGCCGTCTATCTCGGCCCCTTCGGCCCCTACCAGGCCGTCCATCCTTTGTGGAGTTTGGAGTGTCATGACTCACCCCGTCCGCCGGCGGCGGAGACTGCGCGTACTCGCCGCCGTCCCCACGCTGGCGCTCGCCGCGCTCGGCCTATCGGCCCTGCCCGGATCGAGCACCCTGACCCCCGTCGCCAGCATCAGCGCCGACGAGTACTACCTCAACTACGCCGAGCCCTCCGTACAGCCGGACAACCGGCCGGAGACCAAGGGCAAGGACGGCGTGTGGGGTGGCAGCGGCTCGTCGGCCCTCGAAGTCGACCGCAAGTACGCGGGCGGCAACCCCGTCACGGCCAAGCAGCTGGCCAAGCTGGAGGCGCAGGCCGCCAAGACCGGGCTGAACCCGCGTCAGCTCAAGAACGCCAAGGGCACGCAGGTCGCCAAGCTGCTGACCATCCTGATGGAGTTCAACCCGAACGCGAACGACGACTTCACCGGTGTCATGGTGCCGGACAACGTCTTCGACCCGGACGCGTCGACCACCGCCGACGACCGCAAGTGCGTCCTCGGCACGGTTCAGAACGGCCCGCTGCACAACCAGATCCAGAACCCGGCGACCCTGGGACACACCGACAACAACTCGATGTGGGTCCCCGACTTCTCGTCGGAGCACTACAACAAGATGCTCTACACCACGACGGGCATCACCGACCGCGTACGCACCGACCTGACCGGCCCCGACGGCAAGCCCGGCGTGGACCTGTCCGGCAACACCATGCACAACATGTACCTGGAGATGTCCAAGGGCGCGTACACGGTGAACGGTGAGGCCTCTCCGTGGATCACCATGCCGCACTCCGAGGGCTGGTACGCCGCGTCCCGCTGCACCAAGGACGCCAACGGCAACTGGGTGCTGCCGCGGTCGCAGGCCGGCAACGGCCACCCGACCAACCCGAAGGGCCAGGGTCAGCTCGCGATCGACGCGGTCGCCGCGCTCGCCGCGGCCGACCCGAGCTTCCCGTGGGCCGACTACGACATCGAGGACCAGGCCGACCGCGACGGTGACGGCAACTTCTTCGAGCCGGACGGCGTGATCGACCACCTCGTGCTGGTGCACGCCGGCAAGGACAAGTCCGGTGGCGGCGGCGCGCAGGGGATCTACTCGATCTGGGCGCACTCCTCCTCGGTCGCCGGTGGCGCGAGCATTCCGGGCACCAACCTCAAGGTGTCGAACTACATCGTGCAGCCGGAGGACTCCGGTGTCGGTGTCTTCGCCCACGAGTACGGCCACGACCTGGGTCTGCCGGACCTCTACGACACGAGCGGCGCGGCCGACTCGGACGTGGACTTCTGGGACCTGATGTCGTCCGGCTCGCACTCGGGCGCGATCTTCCAGGGCACCCCGACGCACATGGGCATCTGGGACAAGTGGGTGCTCGGCTGGGCCGACCCGCTGGTCATCGCGCCCGGCTCGGACGCCCGCTCGGTGCAGCTCGGCCAGACGTCGCGTACGCCGGTCGGCACCAAGGACGGCATCAAGATCGACCTGCCGCAGAAGAAGATCTCGCTGGCGATCCCGCACAGCGGCAGCAAGATGTGGTACTCGAACGCCGACCAGAACTGGGCCGACGTCAAGTTGAGCCGGACCGTGCAGGTGCCCGCCGCGGCGGACGCCAAGTTCTGGTTCTACAGCGACTACAGCATCGAGCAGGACTGGGACTACGGCTTCGTCGAGGTCTCCACCGACGGCTCGACCTGGTCGGAGCAGAAGGTGTACGCCGAGAACGGGACCATGGTCTCGACCCCCGACAACTACGGCGACCCGAACGGCCGCATGCGGGACTACGGCGGCAAGAAGTACGGCCTCACCGGCAAGACCAACGGCTGGGCGCACGACTACGTCGACCTGTCGGCGTACGCCGGGCAGACGGTCCAGGTCCGGCTGCGGTACGCCACCGACGAGGCCTCGCTGGAGAAGGGCTGGTTCGTCGACGACCTGTCGGTGACCGGCGGCGGCGCGACCACGTGGTCGGACGACGCCGAGGCGAACAACGGCTGGACCCAGACCGGTGGCACCTTCGTGGACACCACCGGCGCGGGCTGGATCCTCGACCCCGGTACGCAGTGGCGCAACCAGTACTACCTGGCCGAGTGGCGTAACTTCGACGGCTTCGACGAGGGCCTGAAGTACACCTACGACACGACCTACTCGCGCGACGCGTGGAAGGTCGAGAAGGTCGCGTACAACGCGCCCGGCATGCTCCTCTGGTACCGGGACACCACGTACGGCACCGACAACTGGCCGACGGCGAACATCACGGCGCTGCCGAGCGGTGGCTCGAAGGGCGGTCTGCTCATCGTCGACTCGCACTTCGACCCGCTGCGGCGTACGGGTGTGGGGGCGTCGAAGGACACGACCACGCTGAAGAACCTGCCGAGCCGTCCGCAGTCGTCCAACGCGGCGTTCACGCTGCAGCCGACGTACCCCTTCAAGGAGTGCATCGAGGACGTCAAGGCGCCGTACAGCGAGTACTGCACCGACTTCGGCGCGCTGCCGGCGGTGTCGTCGTTCAGCGACAGCAAGGGCTGGTACCCGGGCATCGAGATCCGGGGCAGCTCGCTGTTCTACCGCGACGCCGACGCCTCGGTGGTCGTCCCGTCGGTGGACAACCAGCTCTACTCGACCCGCGTCGTCGACGCGAACGGCAACCTGCTGCCGCAGTACTACGGGCTGACCGTCGCCGGGAACACCGTTCTCGGCACCGGCAACCCGGGTGACGCCGGCGTCTCCTACGGCGTCACGATCACCATCAAGCGCGTGGCGAAGGACAACTCCTACGCCACCATCTATGTGGTGCCCGCACTGAGCTGACGCTCACCGGGAAAAAGCGGGGCCGGTCCGACAGGACCGGCCCCGCTTCGTTGTGCGTACCAGATCAGGAGAAGGGTGAGAACAGCGTGCCGGCGCCGCCTTCGCACGGCGGACCCGCGATGAGCCGGAGCGTTCGGGCGTCGAGGTCCATGAGCGTGGTCCAGATGGTCTCCGAGCGGTCGAGCGCCGCGTCGCGCTCGTCGAGGTGGCGGCAGACGGAGACCGGGAAGCTGTGGTGGTCGGTCAGCGCGGAGAGCAGCTCCTTCTCGCCCACCTGGGGGTGCGCCTGGAGCAGCCGCCGGACGCGCGCGGACCGGAAGAGCGACGAGCCGCCCCAGTCCTTGATCGTGTCGTAGACCGGCAGCGCGGTCTCGAAGTGGTTGGCGTGGACGAGCAGCCCGTCCTGCGGGTGCAGCCAGCCGGAGTCGCCCGGGACGAGTTCGAGGTCGATGATCTCGCCGCCGTCCGGGTGGGCCTGGCCGATGAGCAGGTTGATCGAGGCGCTCCGGGGCGCGCGGACCGCGTTGCGCAGCGCCCAGGACAGCGAGTCGGCCTCCAGGACCGAACGCAGCAGGACGTGGTACGGGACGCCGCCGGGCCGGCCGTCACGGTCGGAGCCGATGAGGTTCACGCAGACGCCGAGGCCCTTGTTGTTGAGGCCGGACTTCGCGAGCATGCCGGCCTCGGTCAGGGTGGCGACCTCGTGGCCGGTTTCGTCCCGGGTGATCAGCAGCAGCGTGTAGGGACGCTGCTCGGGGTGCCAGTCCCAGTTCTGCGCGATCCGGGTGTGCCCGTCGTCGCTGCGTTCGTCCAGGACGCCCACCACCGTGCACTCGCCCATGTCGGCGCCGCCGGAGGCCCCGCCGGAAGCGCCGCCGGGCGAGCCGCAGGAAGGGGTGCCGTAGAGCAGCTCGGACCGGGCGTTGATGGCGTAGATGAGGGCCGGTTCGACGCCCGCGCCGACGGCGACGCCCTCCAGGATTTGGGCGAGCCGCGGGAAGTGCTGCTCGGTGGGCGCGATGTACTTGCGGCCCTCGGCGATGACGGCGGCACGGTCGAGCCGGACGGCGGCCTCGAAGCGGATCAAGTACTCGTCGACGTTGGCTCGGATGAGGTCGGCGGCCTGGGCGCCGTACGCCCGGCCCAGGTCAGCGGGGGTGCCACTGACGTCCACGACGAACGGGGGTGTCATGGCCCGACCCTATCCCGCGCCTTACGTGATGTCCGACCCGTTTCCCACCGGGAACAGCCGGGACGCGCCGACGGGGGCCGATAAGCTCATGATCGTGACGAGTCAGCGGCGGCTGCGGCGGCGTACCGCCAAACGAGGGCAAGTCGCGTTCGCCGAGGTTGCCCGCTTTCTCCGGACCGAGCAGATCGGTGGGCTCATCCTGCTCGGGGCGGCCGCGATCGCCCTCGTCGTCGCCAACTCTCCGGCGGCGGACGCGTATGAGCAGCTGTCCGAGACGGTCGTCGGGCCGGCAAGCCTTCACCTGAACCTGAGCCTCGAGACCTGGGCCAAGGACGGGTTGCTGACGATCTTCTTCCTCGTCGCCGGACTCGAGTTGAAGCGCGAACTGGTCGTCGGCGAGCTACGCGACATGCGCCGGGCCCTGTTGCCCATCTTCGCGGCACTCGGCGGCATGATCGTGCCGGCCGCCGTCGCGCTGCTGGTCGCGTTCGGCGCGCCCGGCGGGGCCGACAGCTGGGCGGTGCCGACCGCGACCGACATCGCCTTCGCCCTGGCGGTCCTGGCGATCGCCGGATCGGGGCTGCCGCCGACGCTGCGGGTGTTCCTGTTGTCGCTGGCGATCGTGGACGACCTGGGCGCGATCCTGCTCATCGCGGCGGTCTTCACGGCCACTCTCAACGTGCTCGCCCTGATCGGCGCGGTCGGGGCGATCGCGGCGTACGCCGCCCTCCAGCAGATGCGTTTCCAGGGTTGGTGGCTCTACCTGCCGTTGGGCCTCACCGCGTGGGTGCTGCTGCACGCGTCCGGGGTCCACGCGACCCTGGCGGGGGTCGCGATCGGGCTGGCCACCCGGGTCAAACGCGACCCCGGCGAACGTGAGGCCCCGGCGACCTGGCTCGAACACACGCTGCAGCCCATCTCGGCCGGCATCTGCGTACCGGTGTTCGCGTTCTTCGCCGCCGGGATCCCGATCAAGAGCGGAACGCTGGCCGGGATCTTCACCGACCGCGTCGCCCTCGGCGTCTTCCTCGGGCTGGTCGTGGGCAAGTTCGTCGGCGTACTGGGTGGGGCGGCCCTGTCCACCCGGCTCCGGCTCGCCGAACTGCCCCGCGACCTGCGCTGGCGCGACCTCGCCGCGGTCGCCGCGCTCACCGGCTGCGGCTTCACGGTCAGCCTCCTGATCGCCGAACTGGCCTTCCCCGAGGGCGACCAGCGGAACGAGATCAAGATGGCGGTGCTGGCCGGTTCCCTGGTGGCGGCCCTGCTCGGCGCGGCCGGCCTGCGCAGACGCGTACGGGCCCAGCCCGACGGTTAAGCTTGCCGCCGTGGAGAGCGATCAGCGGCGCATCACCGACGAGGCCTGCGTACTCGTCGAAGGGCCCTGGACGCATCGTTTCGTGCATGCCAACGGCTCGCGTTTCCACGTCGTCGAGGCCGGCACCGGCCCGCTCGTCCTCCTGCTGCACGGCTTCCCGGAGTTCTGGTGGGCCTGGCACGAACAGCTGTCCGCGCTGGCCGACGCGGGCTACCGGGCGGTCGCGGTCGACCTGCGCGGCTACGGCGCGACCGACAAGCCGCCCCGGGGATACGACGGGTTCACCCTGGCCGCCGACGTGATGGGCCTGATCCGGGCGCTCGGCGAGCGCGACGCGGCCCTGGTCGGCGCGGGCGCGGGCGGCATGATCGCGTGGACCACCGCGTCGTTCCACCCCCGCATGGTGCGGCGGCTCGTCGTGCTCGGGGCCGCGCACCCGCTGCGGCTGCGCTCGGCCATCCTCACCGACCTGCGGGGGCAGACCACGGCGTCCGCCCAGCTCCTGCGCTTCCAGCTCCCACGCTACGAACACCAGCTCACCCGGGACGGGGCGGCCGCGATCGGCGCGCTGCTCGACGCCTGGACCGGGCCGTCGTTCCGGCAGACCAAGGCGTACGCCGAAGCCCGCGACCGCTATTGCGAGGCGATGCGCATCCCGCAGGCGATGTTCTGCGCGCTGGAGGCGTACCGGTGGGCGTTCCGCTCGGTCCTGCGCTGGCACGGCTACCGGTTCACCCGGCAACTTCGCGAACCCATCGTGACGCCCACCCTGCAACTGCACGGGGCCTTGGACACGGCGGCCCTTCCCTCGACCGCCCAAGGCTCGGGGCGCTACGTGCTGGCCGAGTACGAATGGCGGCTGCTGGACGGGGTCGGCCACTTCCCGCATCTGGAGACGCCGGAGACGGTGACCGGCGAGATCCTCCGGTGGATCAAGGCCTAGACGCGTACTTCCCGGAGGTCGGTGACGTCCGCGGCCGGGGCCCAGCCCTGGTAGACGCCGTAGTCGAACTCCTCGAGGCCGAGGTCACGGGCCACCGGAGCCTTACCGCCCGTGTACTCGACCCGGAACCACTTCTCGTGGCGGCCGAGCACGATGAACGGCTCGCCGCGCCAACTGCACGCGGTACGCACATAGCAGAAGTCGTCGACCTGGGCGATCGGGAGCACCCGGACCCACCGCCCGGGGCGTACCTCCTCGAACCCCTCGGCCGGCTCGGGCAGGTAGATCCGCACGTCGTCGCCGTCCGGGCTGGCCTCGTACTCCATGCCACGCCACCGGGCGATGTAACCGTCGCGAACGGTCATGTGATCTCATCCTCCCCGACCAGTTCGCCCTCGATGGTGCCCTCGACGGCCGGGCGGCCCTCACCACCGGCGGTGTCCGGCGCCGGAGTGGGCTTACGCGGGTACTCCCCCACCCTCAGCCAGCGCGGCCCGTCGGCGTCGAGCACCGCGATGATCTCCTCGACGCCGTCCGCCCCGAGCCGCAGCAGCCGGGCCCCGTGCGGCAGCCGAGCGCTGTCCACCTTGAACTCGGCGATGACCGTACTGGACTCGCCGGGCGCGAAGCCGTTGCCACGGAACGGCGGGCGTTCGATGACCCAGCCCTCCATCGCCCTCATCGCCGCCTCGGTCTGCCCGCCATAGGGGATGCGATACAGACTCGGCCGGTACGCCGACCAGCGCAGGATGAAGATCTCGTCGGCGTCCTCCTCGAACGGCGTACCCTGCCAGGTCAGCCCGAGCGCCTGACGCATCTGGTCCGGCGTCTTGAGCTGACCGACCTCGTGCGCCCGGTGGACGAAGCCGGACACCCGGTCGTAGCCGCGTTCGAGGTAGAAGCCGATCTGGCTCGGCGAGATGGGCTTCTGCATCACCGTCGGCGGGGCGGCCTTCGGCGACACCGCCGGCACCGACGAACGGATCTCGGAGGTCTCCTCGCTCGACAGTCCCATCCGACCGGCCCAGCTCGCCAGCGTCACGACCTGGTCGCCGGGGAGGGTCGCGCCGACCGGCGTACCGGGGTTGACGGCGAACGACCACGTCTCGTCGGGCCACGCGCTGATCAGCTGGATGAACCGCACGCGTACGCACTGCGCAGCCTGCCCACCGGCCCGCTCCGTCGAGGTGAAGACCACGACGTAGGGCTGGCCGTCGATCTGCTGGGTCTGCCAGCCGAAGGCCGGGTCGCTGGGCCGGAGCACGGATTGCGCGCTCGCCGCGACCGGGACGAGCACCTGCGCCAGCAGGAGTGTCGAGAGGAAAAGGTCGGTGTTGTCGACCTCGGCGGCGTCGAAGAGCTGCCGTTCGACCTCGTTCGCCGGGATGAAGGCGTCGGCGTGCCGGCCACCGGCCGGGCGACTGGCCGACTCCAGCTCCAGCAATGGCGTGCCGCCGGTCTGCCGCTGCTCCGGCTTGGGCGGCGGGGCCGGGGGCGTGTTGGTCGGCGGGGGGTTCGACGTCGACGGGTTCGTCGGAGACGACGGCGGCACGGACGGCAGCGGCGGGGGCGCCTGGTACGGCGGCGGTGGCTGATTCACCGCGGGGGGCTGATTCACCATCGGCGGCTGCTGCACAGCGGATGGCGCGTTCACGGCCGGTGGCGCGGACGTGTATCCGGTGGCGCCGGCCTGGGCTCGGGTCAGCGCCTCCAACCGTTCCGCTCGCGAGCGCGGCTGAGCGCCGTTACGCGCGCCGGAGTCGATTCCAGGCGGGCGGCTCTCCCGCACTGGGCCGGGCGGCGGCATCCGGGGCGGCTCGGGGCGGCTGAGTTCGGCCCGGATCTGTTGGGCGAGCTGCGCGATGAACCACGCCGGGAGATAGCCCTCGATCGGGAGCCCGGGATTCACCGCCAGCCACCACTCGTGGTTCGGCCACTGCTCGGCCAACCGCAGATAAGGCACCGTACGCGCCGAGCCGGCGTTCTGCGCCAGGCAGGCGTACATCGCCTCGTAGGAGGTGAACGCGAGCACGTGCGTACGCCGATCCGCGGTCCAGGTGCCCCAGCCGCCGGTGCCCTGGGCCGTGCCCTCGGGCGGCACCGGCAGGAGAAGCTCCAACTGGGAGAGGATGTGGAAGTACCGATCCTGATCCCCGGCACGCAGCGCATCACGCAAGGCGACTTCGGCCTGCGTGCTCGGCTGCCACTCGGCCAAGGTGTCCTCCCACGGTTCCGGTGCGCTATCGCGTAGCTACCCCGCGCCTATACAACCTAACAAGTGGCGACCTCGCTGCGGGATATCCACCGGTCTTCTTCAGGGACAGCCCTTCTGCCGAGCCGCGCCGCGGTCGCCGCTTGCGATAGCATCGGCCCCGGATTTGGGGGAGGCGACCGATGAGGCTGCGCGCTTTTGCGACGGTGTCCCTGCTGGGTGCGGCCCTGGCCGTGGTGCCGGCGGCACCCGCCCTGGCCAACTGCGAGGGCGTGAACTCTACCCAGGCGCCCGTCACCGAACCGCCGAAGGATGACAACGGCAACTGGGTGCTCGCGCGGTTCGCGTTGGACCGGCTGCCCCCCACCCTGGACGGCCGGGGCGTCACGGTCGCGGTGCTGGACTCCGGCGTCCAGGCCACCCACCCGGCGCTCAAGGGTCAGGTTCTCGACACCGGCCGGGATTTCCTGGAGGCCAGTGGCGCGACCAAGGGCAAGGAGGACTGCCGCGGTCACGGCACGGCGGTGGCGTCGCTCATCGCCGGCAACGCCCGCTCGGGCTTCCGGGGGATCGCGCCGGGCGCGTCGATATTGCCGATCCGCGTCAACGAGACCGTCGGCGGCAGCAACGACGACGGCCGGAAGACCGACGACCGGAAGATCGCCGAGGCCATCGACTACGCGGTCGCCAAGGGCGCCGACGTCATCAACATCTCGTTCGCGTACCTGGACGGCGAGGCCGACCCGGACAAGCACAAGGTCTTCGCCGACGCCGTTCAGCGGGCGCTGGACAAGAACGTCGTCATCGTCGCGGCGGTCGGCAACGACCCCAAGGCGAAGGACAGCTTCCCGGCCAACCTGCCCGGGGTCCTCGGTGTCGGAGCGATCACCAGCAACGGATCGCTCTGGGGGAACTCTACGACCGGGTCCTACGTCGATGTGACGGCACCGGGCGGCGGCATCCTGACCGCGTGGACGCCCGGCATCTACACCGAGGTGCAGGGCACCAGCTTCGCCGCACCGGTCGTCGCCGGCACGGTGGCCCTGCTCAAGCAGGCGCACAAGAATTGGAGCGCGGCCCAGTTCGTCAGCCAGATCATGGCGAGCGCCGACCCGTCCCCCGGCGGCAAGAACTCGAAGACCTACGGCGCCGGAGTGGTGGACCCCGTCCGGGCGGTCAACGACGTGCCGGCGTTCGGAGCGGCCTTCAAGAACCCGCCCGCGCCGATGCGGGAAGAGGACCCCGCGATCGTGGCGGCGCGCCAGCGGGCCGCCGATCGCAAGGCACTCGCGCTGTGGCTGGCCCTCGGTGGCGGGGCGCTCACCGTCATCGTGCTGCTCAGCTCGTCCATCCTGTACAACGGGTCACGCCGTCGGTGGCGGCCGGCCGAGTAAGCAGTTCCGTCCAATCCGGCCGCGCCCGTTCTGGGCGGTCGGCAGGACAGCGGTAGGCACGGCGGCGGTCGGCGCGGCGGCGGTCGGCGCGATGTCCGCTGATGTCACTGTCCAGCGGCGGAGCTTAACCCGGAAGTAGGCACACTTCGTGCCGACCGTCCTGAGCCGACTGTCCAGACGAGACAGAGCCGCTGAAACGACGAAACGGCGGCAAGGACCGTCATGGTCCTTGCCGCCGTTTTCGCTGGAAGCTCAGCCGGCGAACAGGCCGGTGTTCTTCTTCTCGGTCGAGTGGTAGTGCGAAGCCGACTCCTCGAGCGCTCCCTTGATGTCCTGGAGCATCTGCGAGAGGTCGCGCGAAGCCGCACGCCACTGCGCCTGACGTCGCGAGTACGCCTCCTGCGCCTCACCGGCCCAGGTCGCCACCAGCTTGCCGGCGTCGGACTCGAGCGTGTCGAGCGAGCCGTTGAGCTTGGTCAGCGCGGACTGGATGTCACCGGCCGCCTGCTGCATCGAGGCGAAATTTACGACAAGGCTGTCGTCGGACATTTACTAACCTCCCCAGGTCAGAGCGACAGGTTGATGCCGCCGCGGTTGACGTTGTTCATCCGGCTCGACGACTCCTGGTCGGTGCTGTGGTAGCTCTTACCCGACGAGCGGATCGCCTCGGCCGTCTCGAGCAGCGCCTGCTGCAGCTTGGCCTGGTCGTCGTTCCACTGCTGCTTGACCTGCTGGAACGAACGGCCACCAGCGCCCTGCCAGCCGGACTGCAGGACCTCCAGATTGCCCATCAGAGTCCGCAGCATGCTCTGAAGTTCACTGTTGGTGACCTCGAACTTGCCGGCCGTCTGCTCCATGAACGCGGCTTGCGCTTGCGTCTGGGACATGTGTCACCCCGCTCCCTGTCTCAAAATACGGGTCCCCACCGTCGACCTTTCGTCCGATCGACGCACTGCGCAGAACGGTAGCCGCCGGAAACAACCGACGCCACCCCCTGTGGATAACTCCATCAACTGAGCTGAGAGGCAGTTCAGCCCAGGGTCACGGTCGTGGCGGCGGCCGTCTGGCTGAGTTCCGCGCCCTGCGGGAGCAGCGCCACCAGGCTCACCGGCATCTTCGACGGCTTCGCGGCGCTGAAACCCAGTGCGGCCAGCGCACCGGCGTCGCCGATCGGGAACTGCTGCCCGGCGTCGGTCACCAGACTCACCACACCACTGGACGTCTTCGCGACCGTGTACCCCTCGACCAGTACGCCCCGGCCGCCCTGCACGGACACGTAATCCGCCAACGGGGCGCCCGTCTTGGCGCTCTTGCCCGCCGTACGCATCAGACCCGCCACCGGCGGAACGGGAACGCCGTACCGGACCGAGGAGAAGCCCGAGTCGTCGGCGGCAGTGGCGCACACCGCGGAGTCGCCCCGGTCGACGGCCTTGATGGGCACGCTCGGCGGCGCGCCATCACCCTGCGGCACGAGGCTCTTGCCCAGATCCGGAAGCTCCTGAATGGACGGCGGGGAGACCCGGGGACGCAGCAGCGCCGCCTGCACCTGGGTGATCTCCTGCAGGCTGCCCTTGGCGGCCACGAAATACCGGTCACCGGCCGGGCCGCGGAAGCGCATGACGTCGCCGACGTTGTAGTCGCGTACGCCGGAAGGCTCGTTCGGCGTACCCGAGACCGCCGGCGCCTGGATCGGGTCGCCCTGCGCGAATCCGTTGAGGAAGGCCCGGTCCACCTTCGGGAGCTGCTTCGGGTCCTGGTTGATGCCCAGGGCGCCCAACGCGTCCTCGCTGACGTTCTTGATGAGGTAACGCCGCTGCTTCCAGATCAGCCAGGCGCCGTCGTCCCCCGGTACGCTCACCGCCATCCCGGTCTCCTCCGTCAGCGGCGTACCGCCGTCGGCGACGCCGAGCAGATTCCCGACGGCCAGCAGCGACCGCTGCCCGCCTTCCTCCGACGCCGCGTCCGACACCGGCACGGTGCAGACCGTCCACGTGCTGTTGACGAGGCGGTCGGCCGTCGGCACCGAGTCCGGGGCGTCCGGGATGCCGACCATCGCTCCCCGGGGCACCGTCGCGAGCGACTTGGCGCTCACCTCGATGACCGCCCGCTCGTTGCCGCCCGCGTACAGGAGGGCCGACGCGAGGTTGAGAGTCGGGTGCAGCACGCCGTCCTTGAGGACGTAGTGCGCGCCGGTCCCCTTCTCCTGCAGCACCGCGTTCGTCTTCTGCTTCCACGATTCGGACGCCCCACCGGTGAAGAGGGCGTACACCCCGAATCCGGCGATCAGCACGACGCCGATCATCAAGCTGGCGAATCCGGCGACCGTCACGCGGCGGAACGGGAACTGCGCCGGGTCGGTCTCCCGCATCACCAACGCCGACACGACGCGCTGAACGGAGAACTGGTAGGAATGCAGCTGATCCTGCCTCGACGGCATCGTCCCTCCCCAAGTGACGCAAGAACCCACCGACTGGACTTCCGGCGGCTCACGCAAGGCGTTCCCCGGTTAGGATAGGCGGCCGTAGGAACTTGCCGCCGACCCACCTCGATGCGTCGGCGGGATCACCCGTTCACCGGGCCGACCGGGGCGGGCGGACCAGGGGGAGGCGAACCGGATGACGGTCGGCGTGGTGCATTCACCGACGTCCCTTCAGCCGACGGTGACCGGGGGCGCGCAGCGGCGCGGCAACCCCAACCGTGTCCACAGTGGCCAGATCGTGGCCACCGAGCTGGCAGTGGCGCTGCTGCTCCTCGGCCTCATCTGGGGGATGCTGCCCACCATCGGCCTGGCCGTCGTCGCAGCCGCCCTCATCGTGCTGGCCTGGGCTCGGCTGCGCGGTCGCTGGCTGTTCCAGTGGGTGCGCATCTGGCTGAGCTACCGGACGCACCGCCGCAGCCTGGCGCCCGGCTCCGACGCCTCGGCGCTGCTCCAGTTCATCCGGCCGGGAGCCGTCATCGACATGATGGAACTCGACGGCGAACCGGGCGCGGTGATCGCCTACGAAGAAGGGCTGACCGCCGTCCTCGAGATCGGCGACGACACCCTGCTGCCGAGCGGCCTGCTCTCCGTGCCCTCACCGGCGAGCCTGCTGCCGCCGCCCGCGCCGAACACTCCCCGGTTCCGGGTCCAGCTCGTCTACGCGTCCGTCCCGGTCGGCGGGCCGGGCGCCCCCGCCCAGGCGTACCGGCAGCTCACCGAGGGCCGGCTGCCCGCCTCGGAGCGCATGCTGATCGCGGTGCACGTGCCGGCCGCCGAGGGCTGGGAGGAAGCCGACCTGCGCCGGGCGCTCAGCGGCGTGATCCGGAAGGTCCGCCGCAAGCTGGACACGATTCCCAGCCGGGTGCTCGACGACGACGCCGCGTTGCGTACCGTCCTGGAACTCTCCGCGCACGACGGCGCGAACCCGGTCCGCGAGGTCTGGTCGGGCGTCATGGCGGGCGGTCTCCTCCACGCGTGCTACCGCGTGCGCCGGTGGCCCGACCTGCGGACCGAGGCCGCGCGGGACCTGGTGCCCCGGCTGATGGCGATCCCGGCCCGGGCGGTGACGGTCAGCCTCACGGCCGGGCCCTGGACCGCCGGCGAGGCCGCCGAGATGCGTACCGACCTGGTGGTCCGGGTGACCGCAGCGGACGCGACGAGTCTCACGCAGGCGGACACGGCGCTGCATCGCGTCCTCGGCGCGGATCGTGCCGCCGCCCACCGTCTCGACGGCGAGCACCTCGAGGGCCTCTGCAACTCGCTGCCGCTGGGCGGCTCGGCCCCGGCCGACATGCCGACCGAGGTGGAGCACGGCCTCTCCCGGCCGGCCGCCCCGCTGACCATGATGCGTACGCCGATCGGCTCGGCCGGCCTGATGGTCGGCCCGAACCGTCGCCGGGAACCGGTCTCCGTGCGCATCTTCCGGCCGCTGGCGACGCGGGCGATGCTCGTGGGCGGCGTCCAGTCGGCCCAGTTGCTGACGCTGCGCGCCCTGGCACTGGGTGCCCGGGTGGTCGTGCAGACGGCCCGTCCGCCGGCCTGGGAGCGGTTCTTCCGCAACCTGGGCGGCCCCAACGACTCGCTGGCCATCGTCGCGCCCGGGCAGCCGCTCGCGGTCCCGCCGGCGACCCAGTTGCGGCCGCTGATGATGGTGGTCGACGTCGGCCCGGTGGGCGCGGATCGGACTCCGGGTCACCCGTGGCAGACGACGCTGGTGGTCCGGGAGGATCTGTCCCCTGTGGACATCGACGCGCTCGGGCACGCCGACATCGCGTTGCTGCAGCCCACGACGGCCGAAGCGGCCGCGCTGGCCGTCTCCGTCCTGGGCCTCAGCGACAACCAGCGGGAGGCGCTCAGCCGTCCGGTGCCCGGCCTGATCGGTGTGGTGCATCGCCGTTCGGTGCGCTGGGCCTCGCTCGGCACCGCGCCGATGGAGCAACAGCTGCTGGCGTAACGGGATTCGCGGTGAACTAGGGTATCGCCGGTTGTGCGGCCTTATGGCACTATGCGCGGATGGGCATCCTCCTCCGGTTGGCGGTCAGCGCGGTCGCACTGTGGATCGCCACGCTCCTGATCAGTGGCATCCGGCTCACCACCGACTCGGTCCTCGGGCAGATCGGCACGGTAGTCGCGGTCGCCGCGATCTTCGGCGTGGTCAACGCGGTGCTGCGGCCGATCGTCAAGACCGTCGGCTGCGCGTTCTACGTGTTCACCCTCGGTCTGATCGCGCTCGTCGTCAACGGCCTGTTGTTCCTGCTCGCGAGTTGGATCGCCGGCCAGCTCGGTCTGCCGTTCCACGTCGACAACTTCCTGTCCGCGGTGCTCGGCGCCCTGGTCGTCGGCCTCATCAGCTGGGTGGTCAACCTCGCCGTCCGCGACAAGGACTGACAATCCGCTGGTACGCCCACCGCGGTCCCCGGTGACGGAGGACACGGTGATCATCACGTACGCCTCGTCAGGCATAGGGTTGGCCGGTGAACGAAGTCCGTCGTGGCTACCTCCTGGGCATCGGGGCGTACGTGATGTGGGGGTTCTTTCCCCTCTACTTCAAGCACCTCCAGGCGGCCGGGGCGGTGGAGATCCTCGCGCACCGGGTGGTGTGGTCCCTGGCGACCGTCACCCTCATCGCGACGGTCCTGGGTCGGTGGCGGGCCGTCGCCGGACTTCGACGACAGCCCAAACGGCTGGCGGCGATGGCGCTCGCCGCCACGCTCATCGCGGTCAACTGGGGCACCTACATCTACGGCGTGAACAGCTCCCGAGTCGTCGAGACCGCGCTGGGTTACTTCATCACCCCGCTCGTGGTCATCATGCTCGGCGTCGTGGTGCTGCATGAGCGCCTTCGCCGAGGTCAGTGGCTCGCCGTCGCGGTCGGTGTCGTCTCGGTCGTCGTGCTCGCCGTCGACTACGGGCGGCTGCCCTGGATCGCGTTGACTCTGGCCTGCTCGTTCGGCCTGTACGGACTGGTCAAGAAGCGGGTGGGCCTCCCGCCGGCCGACGGGCTGCTGCTGGAGTCGGCGGTACTGGCCCTCCCCGCACTGGTCTACCTGATGACCCTGCGCGACGGCTCGTTCGGCTCGGCCGGGACGCTGCACACCTCGCTGCTGGTCTTCTCAGGCATCGCGACCGTGGTTCCGCTGATGATGTTCGCCGGCGCGGCCAACCGGATCCCGCTGTACGGCATCGGAATGCTCCAGTACATCGGCCCGATCATCCAGTTCGGACTGGGCGTCTTCTGGTTCCACGAGCCGATGCCGACCGCCCGGTGGATCGGTTTCGCCCTGGTCTGGCTGGCTCTGGGCATCTTCAGCGCGGACGGCTTCGCCCACCTGACCAGGCAGCGTTCAATCGCCGTTCACGCGGCGGCCGACGGTGGATCACCTGTCGCCCCTAGCGTCCGGCCTCATGACACGGAAACCTCTCCCACTGCTTAGCACCGGGCACAGCGGCGGCAGCCGGTCCGCCATGACGTGCCTCTATCGCTGTGGCAACGCGTGCCACCACCCGGTGCCGAACGAGTCAGGCAACGAGTACTTCGGTGACATGGCCCGGGCCGAGGTCTCGCGGCGGGGGGTGCTGCAGGCGGCGGGCGCCGGTGCGATCGTGCTGGGCCTGGCCGGAGCCGGGGTCGCCGGGGCGCCGGCGGCCGCGTCCGCCGCGTCCGGTGAGGCCGAGAGCGCGGCGAACGGCTGGCGGCCGGGCCGGGGTCCGCAACCGTTGACCTTCGGCGCCGTCGAGCCGAACACCGCCGACGCGCTGACCGTCGCCGCCGGGTACGCCCAGAGCGTCGTGATCCGCTGGGGCGACGCTGTCGTGCCGGGTGCGCCCGCCTTCGACGCGTACCAGCAGTCGCCGGCCGCGCAGGAGAAGCAGTTCGGCTACAACAACGACTTCGTCGCGATCCTGCCGCTGGACCACTCCGACCGGCACGCGCTGCTCGTGTGCAACCACGAGTACACCAACGAGGAGCTCATGTTCCCGGGGTTCACCGGGCTGGCGAACCTCACGGTCGAGCAGCAGAAGACGGCGATCGCCGCGCACGGCATGTCCGTGGTGGAGATCGAGCGGGTGCTGGGCACCGGCCAGTGGCGTCCCGTGACCCACGGCCGGCGCGCCTACAACCGCCGGATCACCGCTCTCTCGACGAAGTTCCGGCTGACCGGACCCGTCGCCGGCACGGCGTCGGTGCGTACGGCGGCGGACCCGGCGGGCCGGACCGTCATCGGCACCCTCAACAACTGCTCCGGTGGCGTCACGCCGTGGGGCACGGTGCTGTCCGGCGAGGAGAACTTCAACCAGTACTTCGTCGGCGCCGACGGCGCGCCCGAGGAGGCCAAGGACAGCCTCGATCGGTACGGCATCAGCACGGCGGTCCGCTACCCGTCCGGTTCCCGGATGTGGGACAAGGCCGACCCCCGCTTCGATCTCACGGTCACTCCGAACGAGGCCAACCGGTTCGGCTGGATCGTCGAGGTGGATCCGTTCGACCCGGACTCCACCCCGCGCAAGCACACCGCGTTGGGCCGGTTCAAGCACGAGGCCGCGAACATCGTGATCGCACCGGACGGCCGGGTGGCCGTCTACATGGGCGACGACGAGCGCTTCGACTACCTCTACAAGTTCGTCTCCCACAAGCGGTACCGGCCGGGCGACAAGCGGCACAACCTGACGCTGCTGGAGTCGGGTGACCTCTATGTCGCGAAGTTCCGCTACACCAGCGCCGCCGACATCGACGGCTCCGGCCGGCTGCCCGGCGACGGCGCGTTCGACGGTTCGGGCGTCTGGCTGCCGCTGGTCCAGGACAACCGGTCGATGGTCGAGGGCATGACCGTCGAGCAGGTGCTGGTGCACACCCGCCTGGCCGCCGACAAGATCGGGCCGACCAAGATGGACCGTCCGGAGGACGTCGAGGCCAACCCGGTCACCGGGCGCATCTACGTCGCGCTGACCAACAACACCCAGCGCGGCACGGCCGACAAGGCGCCCGCGGACGAGGTGAACCCGCGCAACGTCAACAAGCACGGGCACATCCTGGAGTTGGTCGAGGACGGGGGCAACCACGCCGGCACGACCTTCACCTGGTCGATTCCGATCGTCTGCGGCGATCCCGCCGATCCGGCGACCTACTTCGCCGGCTACGACAAGACCAAGGTCTCCCGCATCTCCTGCCCCGACAACGTCATGTTCGACCGCTCCGGCAATCTGTGGATCTCCACCGACGGCAACGCCTTCGGCACCAACGACGGCTTGTTCGCCGTGCCGCTGTCGGGTCCGGAGGCCGGACATCTCAAGCAGTTCCTCACCGTCCCGAAGGGCGCGGAGACCTGCGGCCCGGCGCTGACCGGCGACGGCGAGTCGCTGTTCGTCGCCGTCCAGCACCCGGGCGAGATCAGCGGAGCCAGCTGGGACCGCCCGGCCTCGGTGTGGCCCGACGGCGACCACGCCAAGCCCGGCATCGCGGTCGTGTGGCACCCGGACGGCCGATCGATCGGCCGCTAACCGTCCATTCCCGACAAACCTTCGTGGCAGTCGGCGCTCTTCTCGTTGAGGGCGTCGACTGCCACACCTGTTTCCGCCTATTCTTGAAGACCGGAAGCCGATGTCACCCACCGTGATTGAGGAGAGGCCATGCGTGAGCCCCGGGCGGAGCCGCCGAATCTCGTGCAGAGCGTCTCCCGGGCGCTACGGATCCTGGAAGCCGTCGGGCGTGAGCCCACCGGACTGTCGGTCAAACAGATCGCCAACCGCTGCGACATGAGCGCGACGAGCGCGTACCACCTGGTTCGGACGCTGCACTACGAGGGATACCTGACCCGGCTCTCCGACGGGGCGTACACGACGGGGCTGGAGGTCGCCGACCGGTTCCGGGAGTTGGTCAACGCCTTCCGTGGCCCCAGCGCCGTCGGCGAGGTGCTCCGCCGCGCCGCCTGGGAGTCCGGCTACAGCCACTTCCTGGGCAGCTTCGTCGACAAGCGGATCGTCATCACCGCCGTGGCCGAAGGGCGCAACTCGCCGTACGTCGAAGACCTCGTGCCCGGCTTCGACGAGGGCGCGCACGCGACGGCGCTCGGCAAATCACTGCTCAATACGCTCAACCCGGTGCAGCGACGCCGTTACCTGGAGTTGTCCGGACTCCGGAGATTCACTCGGAACACCCTGGTGTCGGTGCAGACCCTGGAGGCCGACCTGGCTCGCGGTGAACGCCTCGGCATGCAGATCGAGATCGCGCAGTACCGCCCCGAGATGGCCTGCGGCTCGGTCCTCATCCGGACGCATCGGGACGAGAGTCAGCGATTCGTGATCGCCTGTGCCACGCCGGCCGGGGACCTGCAGAAGAAGGCGACCCTGGTCCGCACCCGGCTGCAGCAGACCGCGCTGCACCTGCGGCAGGCGCTCACTCAGACGGGAGCGCCTGCCCCCATCACCTTCTGACGCCGGCTCAGCTGCTCCGGTCGGCCACCACGTCGCACAGCCCGGCCAGAGCCGTCCGCGCGGGCAGGTCCGGTAGCGCCGTCAAGGCGTCGCGCGCTCTGTCGGCGTACCCGTGGACTGTCTGCCGGGCGCGCTTCAGCGCGGCCGAGTCCCGCAGCAGGCCGAGCGCCTCCGCGTGGAGCGCGTCGTCGGTGAGCGGCCCGAGGGCGAGGATCTCGCGCAGGCGCTGGGCGTCGGGCGAGGCGTCCTCGTCCGCGAGCGCGTAGAGGACGGGCAGCGTCGGGACGCCCTCGCGCAGGTCCGTGCCCGGCGTCTTGCCGGACTGCGCGGACTCGCTGGCGATGTCCAGCAGGTCGTCGGAGAGCTGGAAGGCGATGCCGATGGTCTCGCCGTACTCGCTCAGCGCGCCGAGCATCGGCTCCTCGACCCCCGACACCATGCCGCCGAGCCGCGCCGAGGTCGCGATCAACGAACCCGTCTTCTCGGCCAGAACGCGCAGATGGTGGTCGATCGGGTCGGCTTCGCGTGGGCCGATGGTCTCGGCGATCTGGCCGTGCACGAGCCGGGCGAACGTCTGGGCCTGGAGCTTGACCGCCTCGGTGCCGAGGTTGGCCGCGAGCTCGGCGGCTCGTGCGAACAGGTAGTCGCCGACCAGGATGGCCAGCGAGTTGCCCCAGCGAGCGTTCGCGCTCGGCGCACTGCGCCGCAGCTTCGCCTCGTCCATCACGTCGTCGTGATAGAGCGTCGCCAAATGCGTCAGCTCCATGACCGCCCCGGCGTCGGCGATCCGGTCCGGATCGGGCTTGCCGAAGTAGCCGGTCAGGATGACCAGGAGCGGCCGGAAGCGCTTGCCCCCGGCGTCGAGCAGGTGCCGCGCCGCCTCCGCCACGAACGGATCGGCGCTGTCCACCGCCTCGACGATGCGATCCTCCACCCGCACGAGCGCGGCGGTGACCTCCGACTCCAGTTCGGAGTCGGGGAAGCCGAGCCCCGTTCGTCCACCAGCCGTGTTCACCACGTCCCCCACCCTGTCATACTGCCGTCCCCCGTCCAGCATGCCCCTGCCCGTACGCGTCCGCCCCCGGGGCTGATCAGCAGATCATCCCTGGGGGCGGTCGTGTTGGGCGTCAGCGGACGAAACTCGCCGCTTGTGTCGTCAGTTCGATGAGCGGCTGCGGCACGACGCCGGCCGCGACCGTGATGACCACGCCGATGACGAGCGCGGCCGCCGTGAGAGCACCCGGGATGGACACCGACGGCGTGGACTCGCCCGGCTCGGACAGCCACATCATGACCACCACCCGCAGGTACGGGAAGGCGAGGATCATGCTGCTCACGACGCCGACGATGATCAGCCACGACTGGTCGCCGCCGCCGGCCGCCGAGAAGACGGCGAACTTAGCGGTGAAGCCGCTGGTCAGCGGGATACCGGCGAAGGACAGCAGGATCACCGTGAAGACCGTCGCGTAGAACGGCGACCGGCGGCCGAGCCCGGCCCAGCGGGACAGGTGCGTCGCCTCGCCGTCGGCGTCACGGACCAAGGTCACCACGGCGAACGCCGCGATCACCGTGAACCCGTACGCGACGAGGTAGAACATGACGCTCGACAGCCCGTCCTTGCTGCTGCCCATGACGCCGACCAGCAGATATCCGGCGTTGGCGATCGCCGAGTACGCCAGCAGCCGCTTGATGTCGGTCTGGGTGACCGCGAGGATCGCCCCGACGATCATGGTGAGCGCCGCCACGGCGGAGATGATCGGGGCGTACTGCCACTCGACGCGGTCGAAGCCGACGTAGAGCACCCGCAGCAGACCGCCGAAGGCGGCCACCTTGGTGCACGCCGCCATCAGGGCGGTGATCGGCGTCGGCGCGCCCTGGTAGACGTCCGGCGTCCAGACGTGGAACGGCGCCGCCGCGGCCTTGAAGAGCAGACCGATGGAGAGCAGCGCCAGGCCGGCGTACAGGAGGACGACGGGGTTCTTGCTCTCCTGGGCGGCCGCGTGGATCTGGGCGAAGCCCACGCCACCGGCGTACCCGTAGAGCATCGCCAGGCCGAACAGGAAGAACGCCGACGCGTACGCCCCGAGCAGGAAGTACTTCAGCGCGGCTTCCTGCGAGATCAGCCGCCGACGACGGGCCAGCGCGCACAGCAGGTAGAGCGGCAGCGAGAAGACCTCGAGCGCGATGAACATCGTCAGCAGGTCGTTCGAGGCGACGAAGAGCATCATGCCGGACAGCGAGAACAGTGCGAGCGGGAAGGTCTCCGTCGCCCCGTTCGCCGTCTTGGCCTGCTGCTGGTCGGCCTCGGAGCCGACGGTGATCGCGGCCTGGGCCACGAACGGGCCACCCCGCTCCAGCGAGCGCTCGGCGATGAGGAGCAGCGCCACCGCGCCCAGCACCACGATCGCGCCCTGCAGGAAGAGCGCCGCCTTGTCCACCGCGACCGCGCCGCCGGCGGTGACCGCGTTGTCGGCGGTCACCTTGCCGATCCGGGCGATGATCGCGAAGAACGCGGCGATCAATCCGGCCAGCGCCACGATCAGCTGTACGCCGTACCGGCCCTTCCGCGGCACGAAGGCGTCGACGAGGATCCCGACGCACGCCGCGCCGAACAGGATCAGCATCGGCGCCAGTGCCGCGTAGTTCAGATGCGGCAGAGTGAGGTTGTCCATTACTTGCCCGCCTCAGTCGTGGAGTGGGTTGGTGCGGGGTCCTGCACGCCCAGGTCCTGCTGCAGGGTGACCGACACCGCCGGGTTGATCACGTCGAGGACCGGCTTCGGGTAGAAGCCGAGGACCAGCAGCAGCGCGATCAGCGGCGCGACGACCAGGATCTCCCGCTTGGAGATGTCCTGGCGCAGCCCGCTGACCTCCTTCAGCGTCGGGTTGAGCGTGCCCTGCATCGTGCGCTGGAACATCCAGAGCACGTACGCCGCCGCGAGGATGATGCCGACGGTGGCGATCACGGCCGCCGTCTTGTTGACCGTGAACGTGCCGATCAGCACCAGGAACTCGGAGACGAA
>JABFYB010000252.1 GCA_013361475.1 Hamadaea sp. | reverse complement strand
CAGGCGTGCAGCATGATCCGGGTGTCGCCGCGCGGCGCGGAGGCGACGAATCCGACGTGGTGCACCCGCTGTCCCGTACGCGCGAAGAAGTAGAGGTCGCCGGGCCGTTCGCTGCCGAAGGGGATCGGTGTCGTGGCGGCCGCCTGGTTGTACGCGTCCCGCGGAAGTGTCACTCCGTGGCGTCGCCAGGAGAGGTGGACGAGGCCGGAGCAGTCGATGCCGAACGGGGTCAGCCCGCCCCACACGTACGGCGTTTCCCGGAGCATCGTCGCGGTCTTCAGCACCTCGCGGGCGGTCGTCGGCGCAGCCACAGCGGGTGCCAGGTCGAGGCTGCGCGCCCACAACGGTTCCGGGTGGCCGGGCACGTCGACGGCGCACCAGCCGTCGGCGGAGGAGCGTCGCGATCCGCTGTGCGGCGTACGGCGGAGGCGCGTACCGAGGACGACGGAGGGCAGCACGAGGTCGCCGTTGGGCGCGTCCCGCAGCGTAGTCGCGATCACGGCGACCACGAGGTCCGAAGAAGCCGGGTCGGGGTCGGAGGCTGGGGAGAGCTGGCAGGAGGGCAGCCAGCCCGGGTATCCCCGGGGATCGAGGTCGGTCGCGGGCTGCCCGGTCAGCACCACGCGGGACCAGCCGTCCACAGTGGAGTCCACGATCACCGGCTCGCCCAGCAGCGACTGGCTGACCACGGCGGCCCGCATGCGCTCCGCCGGGGTCAGCGAGGCGACCCATTTGCGTACGTCGGTGACGGGGGCCAGGGCCGGGGCGTCCAGCGGCCGGTCGGTCGTCGGCGCGCTGAAGAGAGTTGCCGTCGCGACGCCGATCCGGGCTGAATGCACCGCTGGCGGCTCGCCCGAGAGGCTCTCCGGCTTCACAGGGCGACGCCCAGACCGGGCGCGTCGGGCAGGACGACCGCCGAACCCTCGTACCGGATACCGCCGGTGACGGGGGAGGACGCCAGCCACCACGCGGCGTCCAGATCGCTGACCGCGGTGGTCGGGTAGGCCGCGACCAGCGAGGCGGCCGCGCCGATGCCGATCGGGCCTTCCATCATCGAGCCGACGACCGTGCCCAGGCCGTGCGCGCGGGCCAGTTCGAGCAGCGTCCGGGCGTTGGTCAGACCGCCGCACTTGGCCAGCTTGACGTTCACGAGATCGGCGGCGCGCCGCCGGATCACCTCGACCAGGTCACGCACGCCGAAGACCGACTCGTCGGCCATGATCGGGGTGTCCACCCGGTCGCTCACCCAGGCCAGCCCGTCGAGGTCCCAGCGCGGCACCGGCTGCTCGACGAACTCGATGCCCAGCCCGGCGTCCTCCAGCCCGTGGATGATCTTCACCGCGTCCCGCGCGGTCCACCCCTGGTTGGCGTCCAGGCGGATCGTCACGTCCGGTCCGGCGGCCTCGCGTACCGCCTGGATCCGGGCCAGGTCGCCGGCGGCGTCCGTGCCGACCTTCAGCTTCAGGGTGGTGAAACCCTCCTTGACCCGCGCGGTGGCGGCTTCGCGCAGGCCGTCGGCCTCCCCGGCCGACAGGGTCACATCAGTCTGTACGCGGAGAGCAGCGCCGCCCAGCGTGCGTACGAGAGGAAGTCCGGCGCGGCGGGCGACCAGGTCGTGCAGTGCGCAGTCGACGGCGGTCTTGGCGGCCTCGTTCCCCACGACGGCGCGCTCGATCGCGCGGCTGAGCCCGACGACCTCGGCCGGATCGGCTCCCGTCACCAGCGGTCCGAGGATCTGTTCGACGCAGGCCTGCGAACCGTCGATGCTGTCCCCGGTGACCTGCCAGACTTGCGGCGCCTCGCCGAAGCCCGACCGGCCGTCCTCGTCGACGAGTTCGACGATCAGGCTCGCGACGTGCGTCGTACGCCGCAGGGCGGTGACGAACGGGGTGTGCAGGGGGGCGGTGAGGCGGTGCGTGCGCACTTCGACGATCGGCACCAGGCCACCTTATGTGAAGGCTTTTCGGTCCCGCCAGGCCGCCGCCGCGATCCGGGCCACCAAGGCGGCTCCTTCGGCCTCGCCGAGCAGCGTCGTCGTGCAGACGACGAGGGTGAACGGCGGCTCGCCGACCGGCAGGACGACCGCGGCGCCGTGGCGTACGCCGGTCACCCAGCCGTTCTTGACGGCGACCGGGGTGCCCGGCGGCAGCCCGGCCGGCAGATCCTCCCGGTACTCCTGGGCCTGCAGGATTCGCAGCATCGCCGCGCAGCTGTCGGCCGAGGCGGCGGTCCCGTTCGCGATCGCGGAGAACAGGGCGGCCAGGTCGGCTGCGGTGACCAGGTTGGTCACGCCCTCGGCGCGGGCGGCCGCGTCCTCGATGCCCCGGCCGGTGACCGAATGCCGTGCCCCCACCGATCGCCACACCTCGTTCACGGGGTCGACACCGACGCGGGAGATCACCAGGTTGGTGGCCAGATTGCTGGACCGCACGATCATCCGCTCGGCCAGCCAGCCGAGCGCGACCCGCTGCCCGAGCCGGTCGGTGACCTCGTCGTCGTTGTCGTCGGTGGCGTCGATCGAGAAGTCGCCCGCGCCCGGCCAGACCGACGGGAACTCGTTACGGATCTCGATCTCCTCGTCGAGGCTCAGCACGCCCGCCTCCGCCTGGCGGTACAGCGCCACCAGGACGGCGGCCTTCATCGTGCTGGCCGCGTAGTGCGTGGCATCCGCATCTCTGGCGTACGCGGCCGGCCCGCCGGCTGCGCCGGCCTGCACTGATCCGGCCCAGACGGAGATCGTGCCGGTGCCGTCGGCGACCAGGGCGTCCAGCTCCGGGGTGAGGGCGTCGAGTTCGGGCGTCATGGTCGGCACGCTATCGCGCCCACACGCAAACAGGCGCACCCGGCCCGGACGTCCGGCGTCGGGGGGTTGGTCCGCCGTGGACGGGTCACGTATGGTGCGGGAGGTTCGCATCGGGATACGGGGAGGTAGTACCGATATGCGCCGCAGCTGGATGATCGTCTCCGTCGTCGCGCTCTTCGCCGGTGTCGGCCTCGTGGGCCTGGCCGCCTGGGGCTTCGCCGACGTGTCGCGGCAGAGCACCGGTTACGAGACCGCGCCGTCACCGGAGGTGGCCGTACCGGCCGACCTCGCTTCGGCTTCGGCGTCGCCGAGCCCGTCGGCATCCGCTTCGCCCACTCGGTCGCCGACTCGCAAGCCCAGTCCCAAGGCGTCGCCGAGCCGCAAAAAGGTCACCGTGGTGGCGCCGCCGCCCGCGCCGAAGCCGTCCCCGTTGCCGACCGGCGTGAAGTGCCCGTACCACGAGGGGACCGACGCGGCGAAGAGCGCGGTCGGCGCAGCGCTCGAAACCGCTGCGGCCAAACCCTTCTGGTCGACCTCCGCGGTCACCCTGCCGCCGAAGCTCATCAAGGCGGTGGCCTGGCAGGAGAGCGGCTGGCAGTCGACGATCATCGCCTGCGACGGCGGCATCGGCACCATGCAGGTCATGCCGAACACCGCCACCTGGATGAACCAGCGCTTCGGGACCAGCTACGACGTGCACACGCTGGGCGGCAACACGATGATCGGGTCGGCGTACCTGCAATGGCTCGTGAAGTACTTCGGCGACGTCTACTTCGACGGGGCGTACTCGCTGAGCGCCGACGACTGCGTCAGCGGTGACCCCGACGTGCCGAACTACAAGACGCCGTGCCTGCTCAACGCCGTCATCGCGGCGTACAACTACGGCTACGGCGCGGTGGACACCGACACCGGGATCGTCATCCCGAACCCGCAGTACGTGAGCAACGTCCGCGCGTTGATGGTGAATTGCACCTGCTTCGGTTACTGATACCGTTCCGAGAGTTCGCGTCGGGACACGGGGAGGAATCCGATATGCGAAAGAGTTGGGCGTTGGCCACAGTCACCGCGGTGCTCGCCGGAGCGACCGTTGCCGGGCTCGGGGCGTACGCCTTCTCCGGCGACTCGCCACAGTCCGAGGTCACCGTCGCCTCGGCGACCACATCGGCCGGTGAGCCCGACGGGGCCGCGGCGGCCGCCGCCGGCGTACCGAGCGGCGCCGCTCCGACGTCGGCCGCGCCGAACCTGGTCGCCCCGTCGTCGTCGGCCGGTGCGAACCAGCTCCGCAAGCCGCCGACGTTGTCGGGCGCGCCGACCCGCGAGCCTCATCCGGAACTCAGCCCGCCCCCGGTACGCCGGCCGCATCCGATGTACAGCAGTAACTTCTGCCCGTTCCACCAGGGTGTCGACGCCCCCAAGGCCGACGTACGCGTGGCGCTGGAGACGGCGGCGGCCACGAAGTTCTGGACGACGTCGCAGGTGGACCTGCCCCCGATGCTGATGAAGGCGACCGCCTGGCAGGAGAGCGGCTGGCAGTCGACGATCATCGCCTGCGACGGCGGCATCGGCACGATGCAGATCATGCCGGACACCGAGGAGTGGATGAACGAGCGCTTCGGCACCGACTACAGCGCCCGCACCCTGACCGGCAACACGATGATCGCGTCGGCGTACTTCCAGTGGCTCATCAAGTGGTTCGGCGACAACTACTTCGGCGGCAGTTACGTGCTGAACACCGCGGACTGCGCGAAGGATCCGAACGTGCCCGACTACAAGGAGCCCTGTCTGCTGAACGCGGTCATCGCGTCCTACAACTGGGGCTACGGCGGGGTGGGGACCGCGACCGGCATCGTGATCCCGAACCCCCAGTACGTCAGCAACGTCCGGGCGCTGATGGTCAGCTGCCCCTGCTCGGTCTACTGATCCTCGGCCGATCCGGTCCGGAACACCCAGCCGGGAAACGGGGCGGCGCGACACGCGCCGCCCCGCTACGCTCCTGCACCCGTGACTGATCTTTTTCCGCCGAACCTGTCGGACCGGCAGGCGGCACCAGTGCCACACGCGCCGCCGCTGGACGTCAGCTGCCGGTACTGCGGCAGCCGTCCCGCCGTGGACGTCACCTTCAAGCGCCACACCGGCATGGTGGTCATGCGGGAGACCGTGACCTATCCCGGGCCGTTCTGCCGGGACTGCGGCCTGAACGTCTTCCGGGCGGCCACCGCGCACACCCTGGCCATCGGCTGGGCCGGCCTGCTGTCGCTGTTCATCTTCCCGTTCGTGGTGATCGGCAACCTGCTCAGCCGCCGGAAGCTGACCGGCCTGACCGCGCCGACGCCCCCCATCGACGCGGCGGTACGCCCCGCGCAGCCGGGCAAGCCGCTGCTTCTGCGGCCGATGGCGTACCTGCTGCTCGTGCCGATTCTGGGCATCGGGATCGCAGCCTGGGCCGACGCCAAGGACACCGCCGAGAGCCAGGTCGGCCGCTGCGTCGTCTTCTACTCGGACACCTACACGATGATCACGAGTTGCGACGAGGCGCACGACGGGGTCATCGTCTCGGTCGTCGACCGGGACGGGTCCTGTCCCGCGTCGGCGATCGCCGAGCTGGAGCGCACCGAGCGCGGCGAGAACAGCGACGGCGGCAAGAAGCTCTGCGTCGGCGAGGGCTGACACTCTCGCCGGAGACAGCGAACGGGGCGGTCCGAACCAGACCGCCCCGTTGTGCGTATCGCTTAGTTCTGGTGCTTGCGCCGCGCGGTCTCGCGCGCCCGCTGGGTCTGGTCCAGCGTGACCTTGCGGATGCGCACGGCGACCGGCGTGACCTCGACGCACTCGTCCTCGCGGCAGAACTCGAGCGCCTGCTCGAGCGAGAGCTTGCGCGGCGGGATGAGCTTCTCGGTCTCGTCCGCCGTGGAGGAGCGCATGTTGGTGAGCTTCTTCTCCTTGGTGATGTTGACGTCCATGTCGTCGGAGCGCGAGTTCTCGCCGACGATCATGCCCTCGTACACCTCGGTGCCCGGCTCGACGAACAGCGTGCCGCGCTCCTGGAGGTTGGTCATCGCGAACGCCGTCACCGGACCGGACCGGTCGGCCACCAGCGACCCGTTGTTGCGGGTACGCAGCTCGCCGAACCACGGCTCGTACTTCTCGAAGACGTGGTGCAGGATGCCGGTGCCCCGGGTGTCGGTGAGGAACTCGGTCCGGAAGCCGATCAGGCCGCGGGCCGGGACCAGCCACTCCATCCGGATCCAGCCGGTGCCGTGGTTGACCATCTGCTCCATGCGGCCCTTGCGGGTGGCCAGCAGCTGGGTGATCGCGCCGAGGTGCTCCTCGGGGGCGTCGATGGTCAGCCGCTCGACGGGCTCGCAGACCTTGCCGTCGATCTCCCGGGTGACGACCTGCGGCTTGCCGACGGTCAGCTCGTAGGACTCGCGCCGCATCTGCTCGACGAGGATGGCCAGGGCCAGCTCACCACGGCCCTGCACCTCCCACGCGTCGGGCCGGTCGGTCGGCAGTACGCGCAGCGACACGTTGCCGACCAGCTCCTTGTCGAGCCGGTCCTTGACCATGCGGGCGGTGACCTTGGCCCCCTTGACCCGGCCGACGAGCGGCGAGGTGTTGGTGCCGATGGTCATCGAGAT
>JABFYB010000284.1 GCA_013361475.1 Hamadaea sp. | reverse complement strand
TCGTCGGACGGGGTCGTGGCGCGCAGTTCGGTGGTGATCCAGGCGAAGCCGGACTCCACCTCGGGGAAGCGGTCGAGGTGCGGGATGAGGGAGGTGAACGCCGCCGTCGCACCGGCCCAGTCGGCCCGGCTGATCGCGACCCGGGCGCGCAGCGCCTGCGCGGCCACCTCGGCCCACGGCGGCGCCGGAAGCAAGGCGAGGTAGGCGGTGTCGGCTTCGGCCGTCAGCGGCCAGAAGGTCTCATCACGGTCGGCGACGGCCGCGGCGATCCGGCTGAACGCGGCCGCGGCGGCCGGATACCGCAGCCCGAGGATGCCCGCCAGCGGCGGCAGATTGTGGACATCCTCGAAGGATCGGTCGGTGCGGGCGTATCGCAGCGCCGTCTCCTCGGCCTCGGCCGCGCTCGGCGCACCGAGCGCGATCAGGCACAGCGCGCGCTCGAACTCGGTGTCCGAACTCCAGCTGCGCTCGTCGTCCAGCCCGTCCACGAGCTGCAGCGCCCGCTGCGGATCGCCGCCGAGCAGGTGCAGCCAGACGCTGATGCCCTCCCAGGCTTCGGGGACCGGCGTGGTCGCCAGGGTCTGCTCCAGCGCCGTGAGGTCGCCGGCCTGCCACTCCGCCATGGCGCGCAGCCAGAGGTGGAAGGCGGTCTGCCGCTGCTCGCCGATCGCCTCGTCCAGGGCGGCCAGCGCGGCGACGTGGTCGCCGCGCAACAGCTCCAGGCGCGCGCGGCTCTCCACGTCCGCGACGACGGTGGCCATCAGCTCCAGGTCGCCGCTGTTCGCGGCGGTGGTGCTGAGCAGGTTGCCGTCGGGGATGTAGCGGTCGGTCAGCGGCGGGCGCGCGGCGGCGAAGGTCAGCTCAGCTCGTACGCCGTAAGCGCCGAGCAGGGAGCAGGCGGTGCCGAAGGTGTCGAAGTACGCCTCCGTCCCGGCGAACAGCGTGTCGTAGCACTGCAGCCACACCACGGCTTCGAGGACGCGGGGCAGCTGCTCGGGCTCGATCTTGGCCTGCATCAGGCTCATCCGAGCCCGGGAGATGTACGCCCAGGCGTAGTCCAGCGTCGGCAGTCCCCGGCGGTAGGCCTCGTGCCACACGTCGAGGGCCTGCGTCAGGCGGTCGGGGTCGACCTGGCCGCGCCGCTCCGGGGCGTACGCAAGGACCTGCAACGCGTCGGCGAAGGTCCACCGGGCGCCGGGGGTGAGGTCGTGCAGCCCGTCGGCGGTCGCCATGAGTTCGGCGGCGGCTTCGGAGTCGCCGGAGTCGAAGGCGAGCAGCGCCGCCCGCTCGTACTCCGCGCCGGCCTCGGTGGGCAGCACGTCGCGCAGCATCAGGGCGCGCAGCCGCCGGGCGGGCAGTTCCAGGGCCTGCCATTCGCCGTGGGACGTCCCCAGCAGGTCGATCGCGGTGTCGACGGCGCGCAGCCCGTCGGCCGGCTGCCCCAGCGCCTGGTAGAGGACGCCGAGGAAGTAGTGGACGGCCGGATCGTCGGGGCGGCGTACGCGGGCGCTGCGGTCGATGTTCTCGGCCAGGTCGGCCGGGGCCATTCGCTGGGCGAACCGGGCGATGCGGCGTTCGATGTCGCTGTGGTCGCCGGCTTCCACAATGGATTGGAAGCGCAGGAACGACAGGGTCGCGTCGTCGGGGTTGCGGGCCAGCCCGGCGTCGGTGGCGGCCAGGGCGCTGTCGTAGTCGTTGGCGGCCAGGTAGAGGCAGGCTCCGGCGCGGGCGGTCGCGACCGAGTCCGGGGATCGGCGTACGGCTTCGTCGTAGTCGCGCGCGGCGGCGTCCGGGTCCTGCTGGTGCAGCCGCACGAGGGTCCGCAGGGCGTACGGCTCTTCGGTGTCCACTCCCCCGGCGAGGGCGGCGGAGATGTGCTGCAGCGCTTGCTCGGGCCGGCCGAGTTGTTCGTAGACGTGGGCCACCTGCAGGTCGATCGTGGCGTCCGGCGTCGTCTCCCGGGCCGCCAGGAACGCCGTCAGCGCGGTGTCCAGGTCCCGTTGCCGCAGCCTGGTCTCGCCCAGCAGGGTCAGCAGGTCGGCGTCCTCCTGGACGACGTCCGCCGCCTGATCGAGCAGCCGGCCCGCCCGCACGACGTCGGGCAGGGTCAGCTGGGCGCGTACGACGAAGGCGAGCAGCTGTCGCCGGTCGGCGGGCGGCACCGAGCCGTCGAGCAGCCGGGGGACGTCGGCGGTGACCGCGTCGGCCAGCGGGCGTAGCAGCGTCGGGCGCAGCAACGGAACGAGGGCGGGCAGGACGCGGACCACCCCGCTCGGGGCGGAGCCGAGCCGGTCGAACGCGAGCCGCAACGCCTCGGACCGTTCGCCGTGGGCCAGGAGAGCCTCGATGAGCGCGGCGAACACCTCGTCGGGCTTGTCCTCCTGCTCGGCGATGGCGCGGCGCAACGCCTCGACCGCCTCGTCACGGCGGCCGTGTTCGGTCAGCGCCCGGCCCAGGGTTAGCAGGATCGGCACGATCGCCGGGGGCGGGCTGCCGGCGGGACGGGCCGGCGCCTCAGGCGAGGGACTGCTCACCGGTGCTCCACCTTCCGCTTCCCGGGAAGTTGTCGACGACGGGCCGGCCGGGCTGCTCCCACGACGGGGCGGTGCCCTGCTGCGATCCGGGGGACTCGCCCGGCGGTCCGGACGGTTCGGCGACCCGGGGACCGCTGCCGCCGGCGGAGGCGGAGACCGGCACGAGCGCCGGGGTCAGCAGCGGACCGGACTCGCGCAGATACAGCACGGGCAGGCCGAATCCGGCACGCTGCTGCGACTCGCCCATCATGCCGCTGAGATACAGCTCGCGGCGGGCGTGATGCATGGCGACCTCGATCGGCCGCCGGTCGACCAGGGCCTGGTAGAAGGCGCGGGCGAACTGGTTGGCCAGCCGGAGTTGGACCTGGTAGTGCATCGCGATGACGGCCGGGATGTTCTTCTGCGCCAGCGACTGGGCCAGCCCGGAGATGACGTGGTAGCCGCTGGCCGAGGTCGCCGCCGACTCGCAGGCCTGCAGGAAGACCAGGCGCAGCCCGGACGCGCTGAGGCTGAGCTGGTTGGCCAGGTCGCGGTCGTCGATCCAGAGCGCCTTGTTGTTCTCGTCGGGGAAGGCCATCTGCCCACGCGGGCGGCCGTCGACGCCGTCGATGTAGCGGCCGTGCGAGATCACGTGGACGACCTGGGGATCGAACTGCTCGACGGTGTTGAGGAACGAGCGCCAGGTCGTCTGGACCGGCAGGTCCTCGCTCGGCGGGAACGCCCGCCCGTCGTGCGCGTGCCGCTGGGTCAGCACCCGCAGGTCGATCCGGGCCTCACCGCCGAGGTCACGCAGGTCCATCAGGGTTTCCAGGACCGCCTCGTACTCGATGTCGGTCTCGGTGACGTCGTCCGGGGCGAGCACCACGAACAGCACCCGCAGCGGTGGGCGTACCTGGATCATGCGGGCCGAGACCGCCAGCGGAAGCTTGCGGGTGAGCATGAAGTTGGTGCTCTCGCCGAGGAAGAACCCGGTGTCGGGATCCTCGCGGTCCAGCGGGACGTAGAGGTATTCCCAGGGCCACGACGCGAGCAGCTCGGCCCCGGCGCCCATCTCCAGCACGACACGCAGCAGACGGCGCTGGCCGTTGTCGGCGTACGGGTCGCCTTTGATGGCCCGGCGCAGCAACGCGCCCGGCCCGTTGTCGTCGCGGCGCGAGCCGAACAGCGTCACGAACAGGTGCTCGCCGAGCAGCTTGAGCTCGTGCACGTTGATCAACCGGTTGCTACGCAACAGGTCCACGAACACCTCGACGGTACGCCGCCGCAAGTCGTCGATCTCCAGCTCGCCGACGACGGACTGGCGGTAGCCGCCCCGCCGCCATTCGGCCTGGACGCGGCTATTGCCGACCTGGATGGCGAACTCCTCGACCGCCAAGTCCGTCATGCGATCACCGACCGGCGGCCGGCGCTCTTATGACGGCTGAGCCAGCCGATGATCGGCCGATGGCCGCTCATGACGCCCTCACGACGGGGCTGAGGTCGTAGCTGCGCGTGTCACCGACCGGCGCGCCCTGGGTGAAGAACGCCCGCAGCGCCGACGGCAGCTCGCGGATCATCGCCTGCAGCCCGGCGGGAAAGAACGTGAACCGCCGGTACGCCCGCATGACCGCCCGCATCTGTACTGTCTCCACGCCCCGGGGCACCTGGAGGATGATCACGAGTTGCGGCGGGTCCTCGGCGAAGAACTCGGCGCCGTCGAGCCGCCAGAACACCTTCTCCAGCCCTTCAGCGGTGTGGTTGACGCGGGCCGCCGTCATCCGGAAGCGCACCGGCGCGAGGGCGACGTTGACGGAGGCCCCGGCGTCGGCCTGCGCCTTGGCTCCGGCCGACAGCGGCAGCGGTACGCCGGCCAGCGCGCCGAGCGCGTCCAGCGGAATGGTCGGAACCTTCACCGCGAGCTTCGCGTCCGCGCCGACCCCGACGTGGAATTCGCCGCCCGCCGACACGATCGTGTCGAACCGCCGGTTCGGCAGGATGTCGAAGGCACGCGGCCGGCGGCGCGGATCGGGTTCGTCCGGGTTGAAGTCGACCCGCATCTCCAGCCGGGTGAACCCCCAGCCGCGCCGGGGAAACAGCAGGATCGGCAGCCGGATCCACCAGAAGGTGTAGCCCTCCTCCAGCGCCGCCCGCCAGGCGGCCGACGTGCGGTCGGCGTTGGGCAGGTCGAGAATGGGCACCGGCAGCACGTCGGGGAACGAGCCGAACTCGACGGAGTCCTCGTTCAGCGCCCGCAGCAGGTCGCCGAACTCGTCGTCGGCGCCCCCCTTGGCTCCGAGGTGACCGGACAGGGCGTCGACCCGGCGCGCCGCGTCGAGCAGAACCGCTGTTCGGTCGTCGGTGAGATCGGCGCTGAAGTCGAGATCGTCACTCGTCATGATCACCATTCTCGATCGATCGGCGAGTGTCCAGTATCGACGCAGCCGTCCCCCTCCGACTAGCACCTATCCGACCGATCACCCCTGGGCGCAACGGTTCGGCGCTGGATCAGGGTTCTCGGTCGAATCTTGGGTCAAGATTCGGCTTGGAACCCTGATCCAGCGCGGGCGTAAGCTCGGGAGCAGCGCGGGCTAGGAGCGGGCGGCGGCGGCTTTGCGCGCCCGGTACGCGCTGACGGCCGCCCGATTCCCGCAACCGCCGTCGCAGAACCGCTTGGACCGGTTCTTCGACAGGTCCACGTAGACGTCGCCGCAGTTCTGGTATTCGCAGACGCGCAGCCGGCTGAGTTCACCCGAACGCACGACGTCGATGAAGGCCATCGCCGCCTCGACGGCCATCCGGTCGGCCAGCGGGGCATCGGACGGGGTCGCGTGCAGGTGGTAGTCCCAGTTGTCGTGCTTGACGAGCTGCGGCAGGGCGTTGGTCTCGCGCAGCATCGCGTTGATGATGTCGACGAACTCTTCGGTCCGGCCGTCGATGGCCAGGGTCCACATGTGCCGCAGCCGGGGCCGGAGGTCCCGCACGAGCTGCAGTTCGGCCTGGGTGTGCGTACGCCCCCCGCTCCACCCGTACGCCACGAAGAACTCGTCGAGGGCGGCCAGGTCGGGCAGCTTCTCGTCGCTGACGCCGTCGGCGTCGACCGTGTTCACCAGGGCGGCGGCGGCGCCGAGCGCCACTTCCGTGTCATGAGTAAACAGCATCTTGACTCATTTCTGGTGGAGGCCTACTGTCATGAGTGTAACCCAATTTGAGTTATTACAGAGGTGGTCGACATGGCACAGCGTGCCACCACCGCCGGCCTCGGGCTGGCCCTGCTCTCCGCCGCGACCTTCGGCACGTCCGGCACGTTCGCCCGGTCGCTGATCGACGCGGGCTGGTCGGCCGAGGCCGCCGTCGCGGCTCGCGTGGGCATCGCCGCCCTGGTCCTGGCCGTGCCGACCGCCTTCGCGCTGCGCGGCAAGGGCCACGTGCTGCTGCGTAACCTGCGGGCGATCGGCCTGTTCGGCATCCTGGCCGTCGGCGGCGCCCAGGTGTGCTTCTTCAACGCCGTTCAATACGTGCCGATCGGCGTCGCGCTGCTGCTGGAGTACCTCGGCATCATCCTGGTCGTGTTCTGGATGTGGGCGGTGCACGGCCAGCGCCCGACCCGGCTCACCGTCGGCGGGGCGGTCGCGGCCCTCGCCGGCCTCGTCCTCGTGCTCAACCTGACCAGCGGCGACGGCATCAGCGCCGTCGGCGTGCTGTGGGGGCTGGCCGCGGCGGTCGGGCTGGCGGCGTACTTCGTGCTCTCCGCACGGGTGGACGAACAGCTGCCCTCGGTCGCACTGGCCGCCGGCGGGATGGGCCTCGGCTCGGTCGTCCTGCTGGTGCTCGGCGGGGTCGGCGTACTGCCGCTGCACGCGACCTTCGGCGACGTCACCTTCGCCGGCCGCGTGGTCAGCTGGATCGTGCCGATCCTGGGGCTGTCGCTGATCGCCGCCGC
>JABFYB010000636.1 GCA_013361475.1 Hamadaea sp. | reverse complement strand
GCCGCATCCGCGAAGATGAACGTGTGGTGGCGATCTTCCGACGGATCCAGCGGGTTGGCAGCGCGGCGCTGGGGCGCTATGAAGATTCCGTGGCCGCCGCACGGAAGCGATCCGGGGTCTTCGACAACTTCTGGGGCGCGAAGGAGCGCTACTCGGAGGTGCTCGGCGGCCGGCTCGCCGCCGCCATCGCCTACTACGCCTTCTTCGCGCTGTTCGCGTTGTCGCTCGTCGCGTTCTCGGTCTTCGGCATCGTGTTCAGCTCGAACGACACCGTCAAGGGCGCCGTCACCGACTGGCTCGCCCAGACGCTGCCGACCTTCCAGCCGGAGCAGTTGCAGGCCAACTCCACCGCGATCGGCATCTTCGGTCTGGTCGGCCTCGTGTTGACCGGGCTCGCCTGGGTCGACGCCTTCCGTACTTCGCAGCGGGCGATCTGGCGGTTGGAGCAGCACCCGGGCAACCTCTTCGTCCGCCGCGTGGTGGACCTCGGGATGCTGCTGGCCCTGACCTTGGTCCTGGGTCTGTCGCTGGCGGTCATCGACTTGTCGTCGGGCTTGTTCGGGTGGATCTCCGGCGACACGTCCTCGGTCTGGCTGACGCTGGCGACCGCCGCTGTGACCCTTCTCGTCAACAGCTTCATCGGGGCCGCGCTGCTGACCGTGCTGCCTCGCCTGCACGTCCAGCCCCGGCGGCTGATCCCACCCGCGATCGCGGTCGGGGTCGGGGTGTCGCTGCTCAACTGGGGCGGGCGGGCCTACTTCACGCACTCGCTGCGGTTCTACCCGACCGCGACGGTGATCGCCACGACCGGCGTACTCCTGCTCTACCTCTACTTCTTCAATCAGATCGTGCTCTGGGGCGCGGCGCTGGCGGCGACGTCGAATCGGGGCCGGTTCATCGACCTGGCCGCGGGGCCACGCCCGGCCGATCCGCCGGAGGGCCGACCGGAATCGGCGGACCCGCCAGCCGATAATCCCGCTGGGGGTGCCACCGGCTCTCCGGGGACTTGATGTCTCCGGTGTGGGTGAACAGCGTGAATCCGCTGACGTCGAAGCGCGCCTCGAAGCCGGCCAGCTTCTCGAAGACGTCGTCGAGGGCGGGCTCGGGCACATCCTGAGCGACCGTCACGTGCGGGTGGTAGGGGTAGTGCCGCGGACGCTGGAGGGGCGGCGTAGCGGTGATCGCGGCGGCCAACTGCTCGCATTCGCTGATCCCGGCGGCGACGGCGACGAAGACGACTTCGGTGATCGGCCGGAACGTGCCCGTGCCGCGCAGGAGCAGCTCGAACTCGGCGTGCTCGGCGGCCACCGTGGCCAGGTGGCCTTCGATCGCCGCCAGGTCGGTCGCGTCGACCTCGGTCGGCCCGAGCAGGGTCACGTGCGCGGGGATGGCCGCGCCGAGCGGATCGCCCGCCTCGATGCGATGACGGGTCAGCTGCGGTCCCCACGGGGGCGGGACGTCGACCGCCACGCCGATCCGGACGGTCTGCGTCATGGCCGCCCCCTTTCGGACGGGACTGTAGCCATCCTGATCCCGGCGAGGATCGTCCGTTCCTCCAGCGATCATCACCCGTTCGCCGGGATCGCGCGAGCTGAACCCGCCCTCATTCACGAAAGCGGTCGGCCTTGTCGTTCGCGCTGGATCAGGATGCGGCGACGATCATCCCCGCCCCGACGGTCCGGTTCGTCACCTCGTCAATGATGATGAATCCGCCCGTCGTCCGGTTACGCCGGTACTCGTCGGCCAGCAGCGGCTGGGTCGTCCGCAAGCGGATCCGCCCGATCTCGTTGAGCCCGAGCGAGGAAGCCGCCTCGTCGCGGTGCAGCGTGTTGATGTCGAGCCGATAGTGCAGGGCTTTGACGATGCCCCGGACCGACCGCGTCGTGTGCTTGATGGCGTACTTGCCGCCGACGGCGAGCGGTGCGCTCTCGTCCATCCAGCAGACCATCGCCTCGATGTCCTGGGCCACCGCCGGGGCGTTGTGCGGGCGGCAGATCAGGTCGCCGCGGGCGATGTCGATCTCGTCTGCCAGCCGGACGGTCACGGACATGGGCGGGAACGCCTCTTCGACCGGACCGTCGGCGGTGTCGATCCCGGCGATCCGGGTGGTCAGGCCGCTGGGCAGGACGAGGACCTCGTCCCCGGGCTTCAGTACGCCGGAGGCCACCTGACCGGCGTACCCCCGGTAGTCGAGCACGGCCGAGGACTGGGGCCGGATGACGTACTGCACCGGGAACCGCACGTCGACGAGGTTGCGGTCGGACGCGATGTGCACGTGCTCCAGGTGGTGCAGTAGCGACGGGCCCTCGTACCAGGGCATCTTGTCGCTGCGCGCGACGATGTTGTCGCCGTTGAGCGCCGAGATCGGGATCGCGGTGAGGTCGGGCGCGTCGAGCTTGGCGGCGAACGACGCGAACTCGTCGGCGATGGAGTCGAAGACCTCCTGCGAGTAGTCCACGAGGTCCATCTTGTTCACGCAGAGGACCAGGTGCGGCACGCGCAGCAGGGAGCAGAGGAAGGCGTGCCGCCGGGACTGCTCGACCAGGCCCTTGCGGGCGTCCACGAGGATGATCGCGAGGTCCGCGGTGGACGCTCCGGTGACCATGTTCCGGGTGTACTGGATGTGCCCGGGGGTGTCGCCGATGATGAACTTGCGCCGGGGCGTGGCGAAATACCGGTACGCGACGTCGATGGTGATGCCCTGCTCGCGTTCGGCTCGCAGGCCGTCGGTCAGCAGAGCGAGGTTGGTGTACTCGTCGCCGCGGGCGGCGCTGACCGCCTCGACCGCCTCGAGCTGGTCGGTGAACAGCGACTTGGTGTCGTAGAGCAGCCGGCCGATGAGGGTGGACTTGCCGTCGTCGACCGAGCCGGCGGTGGCGAACCGGAGCATGTCGACTTTGTCGACCGGAGACACAGTCATGCGGGCGGGCGGGCTCGTCAGCGTCGGCGCAGCCGACTCATCGGGTTTGATCTGCGACAAGCCCATCAGAAATACCCCTCACGCTTGCGGTCTTCCATCGCCGCCTCGCTGACCTTGTCGTCGCCTCGGGTCGCGCCGCGCTCGGTGATCCGGGTCGAGGCGACCTCGTCGATCACCTTCTCCACGGTGTCGGCCTCGGACGGCACCGCCGCCGTCATGCTCGCGTCGCCGACCGTGCGGTAGCGGACGCGCCGCTTCGTGACCGTCTCGCCGGCCCGGGGGCGGATGAACTCGTTGACGCCGTAGAGCATGCCGCCGCGGTCGACGACCTCCCGGTCGTGCGCGAAGTAGATCGAGGGCAGGTCGATGCGCTCGCGCGCGATGTAGTGCCAGATGTCCAGCTCGGTCCAGTTGGACAGCGGGAACACCCGGATCGACTCACCGGGGCTGATCTTCGAGTTGTAGAGCGACCACAGCTCAGGTCGCTGATTGCGGGGATCCCACTGGCCGAACTCGTCGCGGAAGCTGAAGACCCGCTCCTTGGCCCGGGCCTTCTCCTCGTCGCGGCGGGCTCCGCCGAACAGGGCGTCGAAGCGGTATTTCTCCACCGCGTCGAGCAGCACCGGGGTCTGGATGCGGTTGCGGGTGCCGTCGGCGGGCTCGCGGACCAGACCGCGGGCCAGCGCCTCGGGGACGCTCGCGACCACCAGCTGGACGCCGAGGTCGGCCACCCGCCGGTCCCGGTACTCCAGGACCTCGGGGAAGTTGTGGCCGGTGTCGACGTGCATCACCGGGAACGGGATGCGCCCGGGGTGGAAGGCCTTCTCGGCCAGCCGGAGCATGACGATCGAGTCCTTGCCGCCGGAGAACAGCAGCACCGGGCGTTCGAACTCGGCGGCGACCTCGCGCATCACGAAGACGCTCTCCGCTTCGAGAGCGTCCAGGTGCGATATCCGATACGCAGTCTGGGACATCAGATTTCCAGACCTTTCCTAGTGCTTTGCTGGGGAATTAAGGTACCCGGCGATCGACGGAGGTTCAACCAGCCTGTGACGTGGTCAACAGTTCCCGCTCGACCGCCTCCAGCAGCGGCCGGGCCAGCCGCGGGCGACAGACCAGGAGGTCCGGCAGCCGCGGGTCGGCCTGGTTGTAGATCAGCGGCGAGCCGTCCAGCCGCGACGCGTGCAGACCCTGGGCCAGCGCGACCGCGACCGGCGCGGCGGAGTCCCACTCGTACTGCCCGCCCGCGTGCAGATAGGCGTCGACCTCGCCGGAGATCACCGCGGCGATCTTCGCGCCCGCCGACCCCATCGGCACCGGCACCGCGCCCAGCTCCTCGGCCACGCGCGCCACGAACTCCGGCGGCCGGCTGCGGCTCACCGCGATGCGTACCTGCGCGCCGTGTGCGGTCTGGTCCGGCGGCGACTGCGGCGCGCTGTCCGTGGCGAGCACGCTGCCCTGGGCGGGCAACGCGATCGCGCCGGCGGCGAGCCGTCCCTGCTCGCTCTTCAAGGAGCCACTGGTACGCCGTCTTCTGCGGGTTGAGCTGGCCGGTGTCGTCGTCCACAACGCGACGTGCACCGCCCAATCGGTACGCCCGGGTTCGGCGTACTCGCGAGTGCCGTCGAGCGGATCGACGATCCAGATCCGTTCGGCGCCCAGGCGTTCGGCGGCCTCGTCGGCGTCCCGGGCCCCCAGCGCCTCCTCGGAGAGGACCGCGTCGTCGGGCCGCCACGCGGCCAGCTGCGTCATCAGGAACTCGTGCGACCGCCGATCCCCCTCGTCGCGCAGCCGGCCGGGATCGGTGAACCCCAGCTCGGTCCGCAGGCCCAGGAGCAGTTCTCCGGCCTGGGTGGCGAGGTGACGGGCGAGTTCGGCGTCCAGCATGTCGGTCATCAGTAGGCCCCAGATGTGCGTACCACGGCGGTGAGCGTGCGCAACAGGATCACCAGGTCCAACGAGAGCGACCAGTTCTCGACGTACCGCAGATCGAGCCGGACGGCTTCCTCCCACGGCAGATCCGAGCGGCCCGAGACCTGCCACAGGCCGGTCATCCCCGGCTTCACCGCGAGGCGGCGCAGCACGTCGTCGTGGTACATGGCCACCTCCTGCGGCAGCGGCGGGCGGGGACCGACGAGCGACATCTGCCCGGCGAGGACGTTGAACAGCTGCGGCAGCTCGTCGAGGGAGAGCCGGCGCAGCCAGCGCCCCACATCGGTCACCCGCGGATCGTCACGGATCTTGAAGAGAACCCGGTCATTCTCATTGAGGTGTCGGAGTTCGCTCAGACGCGCCTCTGCGTCGACGTGCATGGTACGGAATTTGTAAATGCGGAACTCCCGGCCGTCCCGGCCCACTCTCACCTGGCGGAACAGCACTGGGCCGGGCGAGTCCCGGCGAATCCGCCACGCGATGAACCCGAACAACGGCGAGAGCAGCCCGATGAGCAGGGCCGCGCCGACCCGGTCGACCAGTTCCTTGACCACGCGGCTGCCACCGGACAGCCGGGGGTGGTCGACGTGCAGCATCGGCAGGCCGTCGACCGGTCGCAGGGTCGTGCGATCCCCGGCGACGTCCATCAGCGCGCTGGCCACGATGAGGTCGACGTCGTCGCCCTCCAGCCGCCAGGCCAGCCGGCGCAGCCGATGACCGTCCAGTTCGGGGCAGCTCAACACGATCACGGTGTCCGCGCCCGCCCGGCGTACCGCCTCGGCGACCTCGTCGAAGTTGCCGAACACCGGCAGCCCGACCTGCCCGTCGCCGTCCTCCGGCACGCACGCGCCGACGACGTCCAGGCCGTGGAACCGTTCCCGGCGCAGCTGATGCGTGATCGCGACGACCGCCAGCTCGTGCCCGACGACGATGACCCGGCGCAGGCACTCGCCCCGCAGTCGGCGGCGATGAAGTCGTTTCCGCAGAGCGAACCGCGCCACGATGACGGTCGCGGTGGCCGCAGGCAGTGCGACGAGCACATAGGTACGCGCGGTCGGCAGCTCCAAGGCGTACGAGACGATCGCGATCCCGGCCGTCAACGCCAGACCGCCCCGGATCACCCGGTCGTACTCGTCGGTGCCGACATAGAGGAACCGCGTGTCGTACGCCCGCGCCAGGGCCAGCACCAGGACCAGCGCGACCGGCAACAGCGCGGACACGACGAAGTAGATCCGCGTGTAGGAGGTGAGCTGGCTGAACCGCAGGTGGAAGGCGAGCCAGCCCGCTCCGAGGCCGACGAGGAAGTCGGCGAGGATCAGGCTCAGCTGATACCGCGTCTCCCAACGACGCGCCCGTCGCACGTGCGCCGGATGCACATACTGGTACGCCCCCGGCAACAGCCTCGGCAGGACGACGGTGTCGATCTCCGTCGCCGGCCGGGTGTCCAGGATCGGCGGTACGGGCGCCCCGGTTCCCCGTGGGTGTGGCCGAGGCCCATTCCGTCGCCGTACCTCGTCCATCCACGCACCCCCGCTCGCCGACGCACGGGCGCTGCGGACGCCCGTTATGTCGGCATGTTCAACGGGTGAGCAGCGACGACGTCACGC
>JABFYB010000362.1 GCA_013361475.1 Hamadaea sp. | reverse complement strand
AGAGCTCGGGCACCGGACTGGGTCGCCGAAACCGCGACAACCCGCTGCGCGAATGGGACGGCCGTCCGCACATCAGCGCCAGCCGACTCCGGAAATCCGTCACCCAGTACAAGGCGACCCGGCGCGCGGTGTTCAGCGTGCTCGCGTCCACCGGCGACGAACCAGACGGATCGCGGTTCGCCGAGCTGGGCCGCGAGTTCGGGAAGGCGTTCAACCAGCTCGACGGAACCCGCAACCCGTTCATCGAGACCATAGAACGAGACGACCTGTTCCAGGCGATCGACACCATTCTCGATGATGTCGAAGCGCAGTACGGACGCCGTTTCGACACCATCCGCCAGCACCTCAGAGACGGCGTTGACGACGTCCGGAACTGGTGAAGCCAGTGGCGTTGCATGACCAGCGGACGTGACGAGGGTGCGAACCGCACTGACACGTCACGCGTTTGGCCGCACGCTGGCTGCTTCCAGCCGGGCGACCATGGCCTCCAACTCGGCTCGTTTGCCCTCGTCGGCCACGAAACCCACGAACGGCCCACCGTCGAAAGACAGCGTGAGCTGGACGAGGCGCTCCTTCCCACCGCCGAAGAGCCGGGTGCGCCGCTCGATCTCGGACCACTGTGCACCCCGGAACGAGGACGCCGGCACCCTAGTCTTCGACGCTCCGCCTCGCAGCTTCTCGAACCACTCGCCGTCCAGCACCAGGCGCTCGTTGCTCTGCCCGTCGACGAAAATCATGACGGGAGCGTACTGACCTGGCATTCGCGAACGGCATCATCCATCCGGGACCTTGTCCCGCAACAATGGGGCGCGTACTGTCCGGATGCTTATCCGGTGGCGGTTGCGTGAATCGTTGTGCCGGCGAGCGGAGGCGCGGGCGGGTAGACCTCCTGGAACACCACCGCCGGTTCGCCACGGGTGATGTCGCCGATCCGGCGGACCGGACCAGCTCCGAAGGGTCGCCGTTGACGGTCGGCGTGGCGTAGGTGACCAGTCGGATTGCGGGATGACGATGGTGTCCGATCCGCCGTACGGCTGGGCGGGTAACCCGCCCGCCCAGCACGTTACGCGCCACTGGATCAGATGAGTTTCGCCAGGGCTGCCCAGGTGTTCGGGCCGGGGAGGCCGTCGATCGGGCCGGAGTAGCCGCCCAGGCGCGCCATGCGCTGCAGCGCGGCATAGGTGTTGATCCCGGGGACCCCGTCGATCGGTCCGGTGTAGCCGTGGCCGGTCAGCAACCGCTGTATGCCCTTCCAGGAGTTAGCCCCCAGGACTCCGTCGATCGGGCCGGTGTAGCCGCCCAGCTTGGCCATGCGCTGGAAGGCGGCGTACGTGTTGGTGCCGGGAAGGCCGTCGATCGGCCCTGTGTAGCCGAACCCGCGCAGGACGGTCTGGATGCCCTTCCACGAGTTGGGTCCGAGGGCGCCGTCGATCGGGCCGGTGTAGCCGCCCTTTTGCGCGAGCCGCTGCAGGGCAGCGTAGGTGTTGGTGCCGGGCGCTCCGTCGATCGGGCCGGTGTAGCCGTAGCCTCGGACGACCGTCTGCACTCCCTTCCAGGTGTTGACGCCGGGTACGCCGTCGACCGGGCCGGTGTAGCCGCCGGCCTGGCCGATCTCCTGGAGGATCTTGCCTTCCGGGACGGAGCTGGTGCCGCCACCGCCGAGATAGTTGAACGGATTTACCCGAACGCCGTTGGGGTCGATCATGTGCCAGTGCACGTGCGGCCCGGTGGAGCTGCCTGATCCGTCGGCGCCGGCCGCGCCGCCTGACCATCCGACGACGGTGCCTTGCGCGACCGAGGTGCCGTTGGCGAACCGGAACTGCGACAGGTGCATGTACTGGCTGCGGAATCCCTCCGAGTGGTAGATCGTGACGGTGTGCCCGCCGGTGCCGTTGTACGGGATGTTCTGGATGGTGCCCGCGCCGCACGCGGGCAGTCCGGTGCCCACGGCCATGCCGAAGTCGATGCCGCCCAACGATCCGGCGTTGAGGTGGTCCTGCCAGGTGCCGGTGATCGGGTAGGCGCTGAACGGGTTGTAGATGGCTGGGACAGCGTGCGCAGCGGTGGGCAGCAAGAGGCCGCCGAGCACCACGCCTCCGCCCACGACCGCGCCGCGCCGCAGCAGGTCTCGCCGATTCAGCCCGGAAAGCCGGCTGCCGTCGTCGATGTCATCACCGCAGCACGGGTGCAGTTCTTCGTGGTTCATGTTTCCTCCCGAGGTCTAGACGAGGTTGGGGAACGCCTGACATGTGTTCGAGCCGTGGGAATGCGCCGATCGGGCCGGTGCCAGCCGCCGATCCGCGCCGACCGCTGCTCCGGGCGTTGGCGGCCGCCTGCCTGCCCTTCAGGACAAGGCTCACGCCACTACAGCGACGGCCGAAACGGATGCGGGCCAGCTGTGGCGTTCTGTGACGGATCCGGCGCTTGTCGCTGTGCCCGTCGCGGGTTCGGCTGCGCTGACCTCGCCGCCGCCCGCGAAGATGCTGGCCGGGACGGCAACGGCGGTGCCGGTGGGAAATGTTCGGCGCGAGACACGGCGTTCATCGCCGTGGATCGGATACGTCATCTGCCGTCCTTGGATTGCCAACGATCGCTGTCGGTACAGCACAGCCGACCGGGCATCGCCGGACAACCCAACGGATGCGCGGAATTTGACGCGAGCCGATGGCTGTACGGCCGCGACACTCGACGTCCGCCGACGGACCGGCTGCTGCCGACCGCAGTACCAGGCCAACGTCGCCGTCGCGCAAACCGTTGGCAGCCAAGGCATCGGCTGCCGAGCGCGAGCAGGCACGCACCCGGCCGCCACTGTGTCAGCGACGAGTGAGACCGACTCCTGGCGGGGTGGCCATTCGAGCCGCGAAAGCAACTGACCGATCGACCTACATCGTTGACACGTATGCCGATGTCACGTTGTCTCCGCTATGGTCGTTCGGCCATGGAGCCGTCACTGGCCGATACGTATCGTCGGCGATCATCCGACGATTGGACGAATCATGAATCGACATGTGATACACCTACTGGCTGCGGTGGCTACGGTCGTGTTGGCGCTGCCGTTGGGGAACGTTCCCGCGTACGCCGACCCAGGCGGGCCTCCCCGAGGGGACAGTCCAGCTGGGGCTGCCCGCGAGCACGCCAAGCCGGTAGCCGGGGCGGTACCGGTCCGCTCCCCCAACAAGAGTCGCGTCGGCACCTTCGGCACAGCCGCCACGCTGGCCGCCTGCGCCACGTCGAAGTACCTGGACGCGAGCTACGGTGTGGTGTTCCGGGTCGACACCGGCTGCGACCTCGACCAGTACCTGTATCGGGCGTCAAGCCCGCTCGACTTCTCGATCACCGTCGACCGCTACGGCGGCCCGGTCACCGCCGAGGGCTATCCGGCGCCGGGCAACATCTTCCTCCACAGCAAGGCCATGGTCACCCTGCGAGCCTGGGATGTGGACGAGAGCTCCGGCGAGGTAGACCAACTTCTGGTCAACGGCCACCCGATTCCGCCGCCGAGCGGCGGTTTGCTGAGCGGAGCCAACGATCAGTTCAGCACGATCACCTTCGACATCGACGCGTCGATGCTGAAGTTCCCGGCGTCGTCGAGTGAGGTCGGGGTCAACGACTTCCAGGTGCTCATCGATACCACCGCCGACGGCTGGGCGGTCGAGATCGACTGGGCGGAGCTGCGCCTGTTCAACGACGCGCTTCCAGTCGCGATGATTCATGGCATCCTCGGCAACGAAGAATCCATGAAGGATGTCAAAGACTACTACGAGCAGCAGCTACCAGACCTCACCGGGAAGATCATCACGCCCGCTGTCACCCACCACGGCAGCATCGAAGACAATGAGCTGCTGATGCGTCAACCGATCGCGGACTTGCTGGAAAGCACCGGGGCGGCGCAGCTCAATCTAGTGGCGCATTCGATGGGCGGTCTCGACTCACGCCGCTATGCGTTCCTGAACCCCGGCAAGGTCCGCAATGTCGTGATGATCGGTACCCCGAACGGCGGCAGCCCGGTCGCGGACCTTCTCTGCGCGCTGAAGAACAATCCCGAATATTTCAAGGGCACGCCAGACGAGATTCGCCGGATCCTCATCTGGTTCGGGCGCGAATTCGGTGAATGCGATGGCCCGCAGAACGGCCTCTATCAGCTTCGCATGCTCTATGTGACGACGATCTTCAACAAGGCCATCCGCGACGCCGGCACTGGCGCGAACTACTTCACCATCGGCGGCAACGGGGTCGGTCCCACGTCCGTGTTCGTGCAGGGCCCAAGCGATGGCGTGGTCCCCGTGGGGAGCCTGCGGTGGCTCGACGCGAACGGGCCCAACGACGGTGTGCACCAGTCCTTGGATCCGATCTTCCCGCTGAACCACAGCGAGCTGATCGAGAAGGGCAGCGGCGCGCTTGGGTTAAGCCTCTGCAACGCATACCCGGAGAAGTACTCCTGCCTGGACTACGGTGGGCTCGCCCGTACGACGGCCACCTTGGCGGCGGGCGATCCGTTCCAGCTGAGCGATGTCGGAACCGCCGAGATCCCGCCGGCAGGTTCGGTCGACATCCCGCTGGGTGTGGAGTCCGCCACCGCGGCGCAGGTCACGATCCTGACTCAACCCGGCGTCACCGGTACCTACAACGGCGTACCGCTGCAGCAGGGCGAACTGCTCGGCAAGCCGGTGCTGTGCCTGACCACCACCGGCGGGGCCGGCACCGTCAGGCTGAACAATCCCACCGGTGCGCAGGCGACGGCGATTGCCTTCGCCACCGTGCAGACTGCACGGAAGCTGACCGTGGCCGCGCCGCCCGGCCTTGCCACCGCCGGCAGTGCGGTCACCGCGGCGGTCAACCTCTCTGAGGCAACCGCCGGGGAGCCGGTCGAATTTGAGGTGAAGGCCTCCGACGGCGGCGTGGTGGCCAGCGGATCGGCTAGCGCCACCGGCACCGGCAGCTACACCCTGTCGTTCGTGCCGGCTGTCGCCGGCACCTACAGCATCACCGCCTGGACCTCCGGAGCCCGGTCCCGATCGGCCGGCACGGTGGTACCGGTCGGCGCCAACGACGGCCGGGCCATCGGCACCGGCGCCAACTGGCTCACCTCTGACGTCAACGGCGACGGACGGTACGACGCGCTCGAAGTATCGGTGCCCGTCCAGGCGCCGACCGGCGGTCGCTTCGTGGTCACCGGTGACCTGATCGGTCCGGGAGGGCACGTCATCACGTCGGCCGGCGGCACGGTCGACATCACTTCCGGCTCCGGCTGGGCGACGCTTCGCTTCCCCGGCGAGACGATCTTCGAATCCGGGCTGGACGGCCCGTACACCCTGGGCAACCTCGTGCTCTCCGATGCCGACACAAACCTACTGGACGAGGCGAGCACCCAGTCCGTTTCGGCCGGCTACGTGGCAACCCAGTTCGACCACCTCGAAGTCGACGTCGACCTGTCCAGCTTCACCCACCATCAGGTCGACGCCGACGGCAACCGGTATGCCGAGAAACTGCTGGTGACCGGTGACGTGCGAGTCGACCGCGGTGGCACCTACGCGATCAACGCCCGCCTCGTCGGACCGGCCGGCCAGCAGATCACCGAACACCAGCAGACTGCCACGCTGGCCGCCGGACACAACACTGTCACGCTGGACTTCGCCTGGCCGTCCATCGCAGCCGGCGGCATCGACGGCCCATACACCGTCAAAGACCTGTCGACCTATCCGACCAGCTTCGGCGGCAACGGCGCCTTCCTGCCCACCGCTCACACCACCGAGGCGTACCTCGCGTCAGGCCTGATCAATCGCCCCCCCGTGGTGTCCGCCCAGCCGGTCACCGTTGAGGGCAATACCGTCGGCGGATACACCGGCGCCCTGACCGGTGCCAGTGGTCAAGACCCCGACGGTGACACCGTCACCCTTACCAACAACGCGCCGACCCTGCTGCCGCTCGGCCTGACCAGCCTCGTCTGGACCGCCACCGACCAGTACCTTGCCGCCAGCACCACCGTGCAGTCAGTGACCGTACGCGACACGAAGGCACCGACGATCACCTGTCCGCAAATGGTGATCACCACGTCCACCACCCCGGCGCTGGGTACGCCGGTGGTGTCGGACAAGGTCGACGCAAGCCCAACAGTCACCAACGATGCGCCGACGACCTTCCCGATCGCCCGCAACATCGTCACCTGGACCGCTCGCGACCAATCCGGCAATGCGGCGACCTGCCAGCAGACGGTCCACGTGGCACCACCCGGCCCCTACACCTTCACCGGATTCTTCGTGGGTAGCAAGAATGTCGATGATGTCACCACGTGCGCCGTGGGGACGACGGCGCCCTACCACTGCGACATCACGGTGAGCTGGCAGCTCAAGGACTCCGCCGGGAGGGTGATCAGCGCACCCACGGCGGTGCACCCCTACTCAACTTGGCCGGGCAAGATCGGTCCGGTCACGTTCGACGCCGCGACTCAACGGTTCAGCGTCCGGTTGACCGCCA
>JABFYB010000277.1 GCA_013361475.1 Hamadaea sp. | reverse complement strand
AGTGACCGAGTCGTCCGTCAACGGCGGCCAGGGCCTGTTCGGGGTCAGCGGCAGCGGTGACACGTCCGGCTTCGGCGGCCTCGTACGCCGGACGCGCGTACCCGCCTCGCTCGGCCGCCCGGTCGGGGTCGAGGAGTTCGACGAGGTCCTCGACGGTCTCGCCGAGGCGCTCAGCGGCGGCGAGCAGGCCGAGGGCGAGGTCGAGCCGGCGTTCGCCTCGTTCGACGAGGTGATCGAGCGGATCGTGGTGGACCGCGGCGAGCTGACCCTCCACGTCAAGCCGGAGGCGATCGCGGACGTGTGCCGCACCCTCCGCGACGACGAGGGACTGCGCTACGAGCTGTGCTCGTCGGTGTCGGGTGTGGACTACCCCGCCCAGGACCGCCGGCTGCACGCCGTCTACCACCTGACCTCGATGACCTACCGCCGGCGTATCCGGCTGGAGTGCGCGGTCACCGCTGAGAACCCGCACCTGCCGAGCGTCACCAGCGTCTACCCGACCGCCGACTGGCAGGAGCGGGAGACCTACGACATGTTCGGCATCGTGTTCGACGGCCACCCCAACCTCACCCGGATCCTCATGCCGGACGACTGGGAGGGCCACCCGCAGCGCAAGGACTACCCGCTCGGCGGTGTGCCGGTCGAGTACAAGGGCGCCGAGATTCCACCGCCGGACCAGCGGAGGGCATACAAGTAATGAGCGGCCAGAATTACAGCCCGCAGGACGAAACCAGGGCAGGGCGGGTGGGTTACGCGCCGGAGCGCGAGACCACCCAGGGCAAGGTCTTCACCGTCACCGGTGGGGACTGGAACGACGTGGTCAGCGGCGTGGACCCGATCCATGACGAGCGGATCGTGGTCAACATGGGCCCGCAGCACCCGTCGACCCACGGCGTACTGCGGCTCGTCCTGGAGCTGGAGGGCGAGACGGTCACCGAAGCCCGTACCGTCATCGGCTACCTGCACACCGGGATCGAGAAGAACCTCGAGTTCCGCACCTGGACCCAGGGCACGACGTTCGTGACCCGGATGGACTACCTGGCTCCGATCTTCAACGAGACGGCGTACTGCCTCGCGGTGGAGAAGCTGCTCGGCATCACCGACGACATCCCGGAGCGGGCGACCACCATCCGCGTCCTGATGATGGAGCTCAACCGGATCTCGTCGCACCTGGTCTGGCTGGCCACCACCGGCATGGAGCTGGGCGCGCTCTCGATGATGATCTACGGCTTCCGCGAGCGGGAGTTCATCCTCGACATCTTCGAGCTGATCAGCGGCCTGCGGATGAACATGGCGTACGTGCGGCCCGGTGGCGTGGCCCAGGACGTCCCGCCCGAGGCGATCAAGAAGATCCGCGAGCTGCTCGACTTCATGCCCAAGCGCATCAAGGAGTACGAGGACCTGCTGTCCGGCCAGCCGATCTGGCTGCAGCGTACGCAGGGCGTCGCGATCCTCGACGTCACCGGTTGCCTGGCACTGGGCATCACCGGCCCGGTGCTCCGCAGTGCCGGCCTGGCCTGGGACCTCCGCAAGACGCAGCCCTACTGCGGGTACGAGACCTACGAGTTCGACGTGCCGACGCAGCCGGAGGCCGACGTCTACGCCCGGTATCTGGTGCGCATCAACGAGATGCGGGAATCGCTGAAGATCATCGAGCAGGCGCTGGAGCGGCTCAAGCCCGGCCCGGTCATCGTGGCGGACAAGAAGATCGCCTGGCCCGCTCAGCTGGCCGTCGGCCAGGACGGCATGGGCAACTCGCTGAACCACGTCGCGAAGATCATGGGTCAGTCGATGGAATCGCTGATCCACCACTTCAAGCTGGTCACCGAGGGTTTCCGGGTCCCGGCCGGCCAGGTCTACGTCCCGGTCGAGGGTCCGCGCGGCGAGCTGGGCGCGCACGTCGTCTCCGACGGCGGTACCCGGCCCTACCGGGTGCACTACCGCGAACCCAGCTTCGTGAACCTGCAGGCCATCCCCGCGATGGCCGAGGGCGGCCTGCTGGCCGACGTGATCGCCGGCGGGGCGTCGCTCGACCCCGTCATGGGAGGGTGTGACCGGTAATGGGCTTCTCGAATGAGACCTACGCGCGGGCGAAGGAGATCATCGCCCGCTACCCCGAGGGCAAGCAGCGTTCCGCGCTGCTGCCGCTGCTGCACCTGGTGCAGAACGAGGACGGCCACGTCTCCCCGGACGGCGTCGCCTTCTGCGCCGAGCAGCTCGGCCTGACCAAGGCCCAGGTCGGCGCGGTCGCGACGTTCTACACGATGTACAAGCGCCGGCCCACCGGTGACTACCTCGTCAGCGTCTGCACCAACACGATGTGCGACGTGCTCGGCGGCCAGGCGATCTTCGACGCGGTCAGCGATCACCTCGGCGTCGGCCACGACGAGACCACGCCGGACGGCAAGATCACGCTGGAGCACGCGGAGTGCCTGGCGGCCTGCGACTACGGTCCCGTCGTCACCGTCAACTACGACTTCGTCGACGGGCTCGACCCGGAGTCGGCGGTGCAGCTGACCGAGGATCTGGCCGCCGGTCGGCCGGTCCAGCCCAGCCGGGGCGCGCGACTCTGCTCGCTCAAGGAGATGGCGCTGCAGCTCGCGGGCTTCGCCGACGAGCGCGACGGCGCGGTCGCCGACGGCCCGGCGGGCGAGCCCACGCTCCGTGGCGTCAAGCTCGCCCAGCAGTACGGGATCAGCCCGGCCGGCTTCGACCTCAACACGCCGATCCCCTCTGCGGCGAACGGAGCAAAGTAGTGAGTGTCTTTGAGAAGCTCACCCCGGTCTTGACCAAGCGGTGGCTGTCGCCCGACGCGTGGCGCCTGGACGTCTACGAGCAGCTCGACGGGTACGCCGCGCTGCGCAAGGCGCTGCAGGTGCACCCGGACGACCTGATCGCGCTGGTGAAGGACTCCGGTCTGCGGGGACGCGGCGGCGCCGGGTTCCCCACCGGCCTGAAATGGGGCTTCATCCCGCAGAACGACGGCAAGCCGCACTACCTGGTGATCAACGCCGACGAGGGCGAGCCGGGGACCTGCAAGGACCTGCCGCTGATGACCTACGACCCGCACGCGCTGGTCGAGGGCGCCATCATCGCCTCGTACGCCATCCGCGCCAACCGCGCCTTCATCTACATCCGCGGTGAGGCCGTCCACGCGGCGCGCCGGCTGCGGCACGCGGTGCAGGAGGCGTACAAGGCGGGGTATCTCGGCCAGAACATCCTGGGTTCGGGGTTCGACCTCGACCTGGTGGTGCACTCCGGCGCCGGGGCGTACATCTGTGGCGAGGAGACGGCGCTGCTGGACTCGCTGGAGGGCATGCGCGGCCAGCCCCGGCTGCGCCCGCCGTTCCCGGCGACGCACGGCCTGTACGCCTGCCCGACCGTGGTGAACAACGTCGGCACCATCGCCAGCGTCCCGTACATCGTGCTGGGCGGCGCGGCCTGGTGGAAGACGATGGGCACCGAGAAGTCGTCCGGCCCGATGATCTACTCGCTATCCGGGCGCATTCAACACCCCGGCCAGTACGAGTGCTCGCTGGGCATCACGCTGCGGGAGCTGATCGAGCTGGCCGGAGGCATGCAGCCCGGCCACAACCTGCGGTTCTGGACGCCGGGTGGCTCGTCGACGCCGCTGCTGACCGCCGAGCACCTCGACGTCCCGCTGGACTTCGACAGCGTCGCGGCGGCCGGCTCGATCCTCGGCACCACGGCGACGCAGATCTTCTCCGATCAGGACTGCCCGGTCTACGCGACCTACCGGTGGCTGGAGTTCTACCACCACGAGTCGTGCGGCAAGTGCACTCCCTGCCGAGAGGGCAACTACTGGATGGTGCGGGTCTACCGCCGCATCCTGTCCGGTCAGGGCTCGCACGAGGACCTGGACACCCTGCTCGACACCGCCGACAACATCCTCGGCCGCTCGTTCTGCGGCCTCGGCGACGGTGCGACCAGCTCGGTGACCAGCTCCCTGCAGTACTTCAAGCAGGATTACCTGGACTACATCGAGGGCCGGAAAGCGCCGAAGCTCTCGGAGAAGGCATTGGCAGGTGCTCACTGATGACGTCCGCCGAAGTAGCCAAGAGCACCGACGAGGTCACTCTCACCATCGACGGGATCGAGGTGACCGCGCCCAAGGGCACGCTGCTCATCCGGGTCGCCGAGAAGATGGGGATCGAGATCCCGCGGTTCTGCGACCACCCGCTGCTGGCCCCGGCCGGCGCCTGCCGCCAGTGCCTCGTGGAGGTCGAGGGGCAGCGCAAGCCGGTCGCCTCCTGTACGCAGACCGTCGCCGACGGCATGGTCGTGCGTACGCACCGGACCAGTGAGGTCGCGCAGAAGGCGCAGTCGGGGATCATGGAGATGCTCCTGATCAACCACCCGCTGGACTGCCCGATGTGCGACAAGGGCGGCGAGTGCCCGCTGCAGAACCAGGCGATGAGCACCGGCCGGACGGATTCGCGGTTCCACGAGCACAAGCGCGAGTACCCCAAGCCGATCAACATCTCCAGCCAGGTGCTGCTGGACCGTGAGCGCTGCGTGCTCTGCCAGCGCTGCACGCGGTTCTCCGAGGAGATCGCCGGGGACAAGTTCATCGACCTGATGGACCGGTCCTCCGCCGAGCAGATCAACGTCTACCGCGACGAGTTCTACGGCGGCGACGGCGACGGCATGTCGATCGACGAGGGCGACGAGCCCTTCAACTCCTACTTCTCCGGCAACACCGTGCAGATCTGCCCGGTCGGCGCGCTCACCGGCGCTCAGTACCGGTTCCGGGCGCGGCCGTTCGACCTGGTGTCGTCGCCGAGCGTGTGCGAGCACTGCTCGGCCGGCTGCTCGCAGCGGACCGACCACCGGCGCGGCAAGGTGCTGCGGCGGCTGGCCGGCGAGGACGCGCAGGTCAACGAGGAGTGGAACTGCGACAAGGGCCGGTGGGGTTTCCAGTACGCCACCGCGTTCGATCGCCTGACCACGCCCCTGGTTCGCGACAAGGAGACGGGCGAGCTGCGGTCGGCCAGCTGGAGCGAGGCGCTCACGGTCGCCGCCGAGGGTCTGCGGGCCGCTCGGGACGGTGCGTACGGCGTCGGCGTGCTGACCGGCGGCCGGCTGACCGTCGAAGACGCGTACGCCTACGCGAAGTTCGCGCGGGTGGCGCTCAAGACCAACGACGTGGACTTCCGGGCCCGGCCGCTGTCGACGGAGGAGGCCGAGTTCCTCGCCTCCTCGGTCGCCGGTGAGACCTCGGTGACCTACGCCGACCTGGAGAAGGCCCGGCACGTGGTGCTCGTCGGGCTGGAGCCCGAGGAGGAGTGCCCGATCGTCTTCCTGCGCCTGCGCAAGGCGGCGGTCAACAAGCGACTGCGGGTCACCGGGGTCGCCCCGTTCGCCACGCGCGGCCTCGCGAAGCTGTCCGGCACGCTGGTCACCGCCGCCCCGGGTGAGGAGCCCGAGGCGCTGGACCGGATCGTCGGCGTCGACGCGGAGACGATCATCCTCGTGGGCGAGCGGCTCGCCACCGTCCCGGGCGGCTTCTCGGCGGTGGCCGCGTTCGCCGCGCGTACCGGGGCCAAGGTGGCCTGGGTGCCCCGGCGGGCCGGGGACCGCGGTGCGGTCGACGCGGGCTGCCTGCCGAACCTGCTGCCGGGTGGTCGGCCGGTGGCCGACCCGGCGGCGCGCGCGGAGCTGGCGCAGCTGTGGGGCCTGGAGCCGGGGGTGATCTCGAGCCAGGCCGGCAAGGACACCGACGCGATGCTCGCGGCGGCGGCCGACGGCCGGCTGGGCGCGCTAGTCGTGGCCGGGGTGGACCCGGGCGACCTGGCCGACCCGGCGCTGGCTGAGCAAGCCCTGACGAAGGTCGGCTTCCTGGTGAGCCTGGAGATCCGGGCCACCGCGGTGACCCGGCACGCCGATGTGGTTCTGCCGGTCGCGACGACCTCCGAGAAGGCGGGGTCGTTCGTGGACTGGGAGGGCCGGCTGCGGCCGTTCGACCAGGTCTTCGAGTTCACCACGACGCAGGGCGGACGCCAGGCGGCGGCGATGATGGCCGACGCGCGGGTGCTCGACGCGCTCGCCACCGAGCTGGGCGTCACGCTCGGCACGGCGGATGTCACCGCGGTACGCCAGGAGCTGGGCAGCCTGCCCACGACGGCGGCGGACAAGCCGCTGGCCCCGACGTACGCCCCGGCGACGCGACCCACGCTGGCGCCTGGGACGGCGATCCTGAGCTCGTGGCACTACCTGCTGGACAACGGCAGCCTGCTCGACGGCGACGAGGTGCTGATGGGCACCGCCCGCCCGAGCGTGGCGCGGCTGGCCAAGGCGACCGCGACCGGGTTGGGCGTCGCCGACGGCGACCTCGTCACGGTCAGCACCGAGCGCGGCTCGGTGACGCTGCCGGCGCTCATCACCGACATGCCCGCGGACGTCGTCTGGGTGCCGGCGAACTCGCCGGGCTCGACGGCGAACCGGACGCTCGGCGCCCAC
>JABFYB010000527.1 GCA_013361475.1 Hamadaea sp. | reverse complement strand
GACCACCTCGGTCCCGATGCCGTCACCAGCCACGACTGCGATGCGCACGACGTCTCCACTCCGTTGGGTACGCTCGACTGTACGGGCTCCGTCCTACAAAGCGGTACTCGCGTCTCACTACTTGATACGCCCCCCGCGCGTGGCGGGTAGCCCGCACAATGACGCCATGCCGCTGTCCCCGCAGTCGCCGGCACCCGAGGAAGCCATTGACGCCTATCGGACGATCGAGCGCCGTGGTTCCCTCGTCGCGGCCGCCAGCATGGCCGGCCTCGTCCTGATGTGGTGGCTGGAAGCGCCGCTCTATCTCGGGATAGCGCTCCTCGCGCTGGTGCTGGGCAGCCTCGCCGTCGGCGTCAAACGCGACTCCAGCCTCCCCCGGGTGGTCGAGGCGCTGCATACGCTGGGCCTCGCCGGTGGTCACGCGGTCGCCGGCCCGGCAACGGTCCGGTCCGAGGTGCGAACGCGCTGGTGGCATCTGGACAACACGTTTCCGCCGATCTGGCTGGCCTACACCGCCGTCTTCGCATGGGTCGGCAACCAGGCGGCCAGCCTCCCGGTCACTGCGATCACGATCGCTGTCATCGCCGTCTTCGTCGCGGCGGAGGCGTACGCCAACCCGTTCATGCCCCGACTGCCTGGAGTGGCGCTGCGATTGACCCCGGCCGGGGTCGAACTCCCCAAGGCCCGGCTCACACTGCGCTGGCCGGAGATCGACGCGATCTGGCCGATCCCCGACTCCGGCACCCGCCGCCTGGGACTGGCCCTACACCTGGCCGACCCGCAAACCACCCTGCCCGGCCGCCGGCAGCGCCGCGCCGTCGCCCGGAACGGCGGCTGCGTCTTCCTGCGGGAGAACTGGCTTCAGGCCCCGCTGGTGGACCTGCTGCGAACAGCACACGCGTTCAAAAGAGCGTCGATGGAGGGCAGTTGACGATGCGGTGGGGTGACCTTCGGCGGACGACACGGTTCGACGGCTCGCCCACCGATGCAGGTCGGTGGTGCTTGGTCGCACTGGCACGCGGGGGGCAGCGCATGATCAGGTACCCGTGGAGAGCCCTGCAACGCCCATTTTCAAGATCATGCTCCGCTGGTATGCGGAAAGGGGCCCGTCCAGCGCATACCTCGGGAACATGATCTCCGATTCGAGCCGGATATCGCAGACCCAGGGCACTTGATCTCGCCGCAGCGCGCTTCCGAATCGAGCGCTTATCGAGACCGGCCGCGACGATGAGTTGATCAGTACGCCGCGGGATCGATCAGGGCGCCCGGGACACGACACGCCGGTCGATCACGACCATAGGTTCATGATCGCGCGGAAAGAGCGGGGGGAGAGCGGGGGGAAAGAGTGGGGGGTGGGTGCGCCGATGGCCGGGACGCGGCAATCGTCCCGGCCATCGGTTTTGAGCACATGCGGGTCGCGTCACCCGAAGACGGACCCGAAGTCCACTGGGGACTTCAGCAGGTTAGCGGGCGTCGCAACGCAAAGCAAGCATCCGGTCACTCTTCGGTGAGGTCGACCGCCGCCGCCGCAGTCGCGCCGATGGACGCGGCCGCCTGCTGCAGCAGCTCGGCGCCGATTCCGCTGTCGACGGTCAGGGTCATCAGCGCCTCGCCACCGGCAGCCCGCCGGGCGACCTGCATCGAGGCGATGTTGACCCCGGCCTGGCCGAGGAAGGTGCCGATGGTGCCGACGATGCCGGGGCGGTCGGCGTACCGGAAGAAGAGGAGCACGCCCTCCGCGTCCAGCTCCAGGTCGAAGTCGTCGACCGCGGTCAGCTTCACCTGGTCGCGGAGACCGTTCGACACGACCGTGCCCGAGACGGTGACGACGCGACCGTTCGGCTTCGCTCCGCGTACCGTCACGAGATTCTTGTGCCCCACGACCTCGGCCGCGGTGACCAGCTCGACCTCGACGCCCCGGTCCGCCGCCAGCAGCGGCGCGTTGACGTAGGTGACCTGCTCCTCCACGACGGCGCCGAAGAGGCCCTTGGTCGCGGCGAGCTTGAGGACCGACACGTCGTGGGCGATGATCTCGCCGCGGACGTCGACCGTGACGCTGGCGGCGACCCCGCCGGCGACGCCGGTGAAGACCTTGCCGAGCTTCTCCGCGAGCGGCAGCAGCGGGCGGACCTCCTCGGCCACGACCCCGCCGGCCTGGACGTTGACGGCGTCCGGCACGAACTCGCCCTGGAGGGCGAGCTTCACGCTCTTGGCCACGGCCAGGCCCGCCTTGTCCTGTGCCTCCGCAGTGGACGCGCCCAGGTGCGGGACGGCCACGACGTTGTCGAAGGCGAACAGCGGCGAGTCGGTGCACGGCTCCTTGGCGAAGACGTCCAGGCCCACGCCGGCGACCCGGCCGTCGGCGACCGCGTCGGCCAGGGCGGCCTCGTCGATCAGCCCGCCGCGCGCGGCGTTGACGATGCGTACGCCCGGCTTGACCAGCTTGAGTTCGTTGACGCCGATGAGGCCGAGCGTCTCCGGGGTCTTCGGCAGGTGGATCGAGATGAAGTCGGACTCGCGGAGCAGCTCCTCCAGGCCCACCAGGCGGACGCCGAGCTGAGCGGCGCGGGCCGGCTGGACGTAGGGGTCGTACGCGATGAGCCGGGTGCCGAACGCGGCCATCCGCTGCGCGAAGAGGACGCCGATCCGGCCGAGCCCGACCACGCCGACCGTCTTGCCCTGGATCTCGACGCCGGTGAACTTCGAGCGCTTCCACTCGCCCTTCTTGAGCGAGGCGCTCGCGGCGGCGGTGTGCCGGGCGACCGCGAGCAGCAGCGCGACGGCCTGCTCCGCGGCGGAGACGATGTTGGAGGTCGGCGCGTTGACGACCATCACGCCCCGCGCGGTCGCGGCGGCGGAGTCGACGTTGTCCAGGCCGACGCCGGCACGGGCCACGACCTTGAGCCGGGAACCGGCCGCGATCGCCTCGGCGTCGATCTTGGTGGCACTTCGGACGATCACGGCGTCGGCTTCGGCCAGCGCGGCGAGCAGGGCCGGGCGGTCGGTGCCGTCGACGTGGCGGACGTCGAAGTCGTGAGCGAGGACGTCGAGGGCCGCAGGAGCGAGCTCTTCGGCGATGAGAACGACGGGAGTCACTGTTGCCTCACGGGATTCTTGTGATCCAGGCCGGACGGGCCAGGGCAGAAAAGAGAGAACCGGCCCGCGACATGACGTGTGATGGTGGCACGCCGCAGACGGCCGCTCCGGGTGGGGAGGACCGCCGGAACGCAACGCCGCGCTCGGGCTCTACCAGGCGAATCGTACGGCTTGCCGGGCATCCGGCGCTGGGCTGGCGCGGCGTGACGGTCATCACGTCACCCGGGTCCCGGGACGCTATCGGGCGCGTCCCGGGCGGGCAACGGCCTATGCCAGCACCGATGTCTCCCGAACCGTGTCGCGTATGACACCCCGCTCGATCGGCACGACCGTGCGCGGAGTCACAGCGGTCACCTTGTGACCGAACTGACGGAACGACGTCGCCTCACCGGCCAGGACGTCGTAGAGGCGATCGAGGGCGAGCGTGCCGACCGGCGGGTAGACGCGTTCCCGCGGCGGCTCCTGGCCCGGCTCCAGCGCCCCCTGCAGGATCAGGAAATCCAGGATCTCCGTACGCAGGGAGGGCGGGCACACCGGGGAGTGGTAGAGCACGTTGAGCGCCTGGAAGCGCATCGACTGGACGTGCTCGTCGCCCTTGTTGTCGTGGAAGTGGGGATTGCAGGTGCCGATCTGGAGCATCGGCACGCCGACCTCGGGCGGGACCGGGGAGGCGTCCGGCAGCACGCCGCCGAACTGTTCGAACAGCTCGACGAACTGGAACGGCTCGACGGCGAAGCCGCCGGCCATCCGCATCCGCAGCCCCAGCTCCAGGCTCAGCGCGTGCTCACCGGCGTTGCCGGTGACGATCGCGTCGGTGCCGAACCCGGAGTACTCGGCGAGCAGCCGGTTGAGGAAGTCGTTGGTGACCTCCGACGTCCGCCCGCGCTTGCTGAAGAACAGCCGCCCGTCACGGACCTTCGGCTTGGAGTCCCAGGCGATGCGGACCATCGAGTAAGGACTGTCGGCCAACGCCAGCCCGGCCGCGTAGACCTTGCAGTACTCGTGGACCGACCCGGGGACGTAGTTGTCGGCGTCCACGTAGCCGATGTAGCGACGGCCGCTCATCGCGGCCAGGGCCATGGCCAGGATCATCGCCTCGCCCTTGCCGCCGCGTACGCCGCCGGTGGTCTCGTCGACGATCTCGGGCATGCCCGCCGCCTTCATGGCGGCGCCCACGCCGGGATCGCTCTGATGCACCGCCAACGCCGGCCGATTGGCCAACCGGCAGTACTCCTCCAGCGAGCGCAGCTCGATGTCGTACCGGTCCACGGGGGTCCGGTCGCTGTTCGAGACGAGGACGATCAGGCAGTCGTGCGGAATGCCCGCGAGGACTCCCTCGATCACCCGGCGCGGCTCGTTCATGCAGGGGACGACGATGACCATGTCGCGTTCGATTCCCCGGAGCGTGTCCCGGCCGACCACTCGGGTCGAGCCGTCCCCTTGGACCCGCTCGACCTCGTCATCGGCCGCGGAGGCGTCGATCTCGACGACTCGCTGCAACGGGCTGATTCGGACGGCGCCGAACCGCTCCGTTCGGTACGAATACTCCAACCGCATGGCCGGACGATACCTGAACGGACGATAAAGCACCCACCCTTGCGGTTTCGGTTGACGCCAAGTGGATGAACACTCCGTGACGCAGACCGACAAAACGGGCCACGCTCCGGAGGATCGCCCCGGCGTGGCCCGTTTCTTACCTGAAGGTTCGGTGGTCCCGAATTTCTCAGGCGGTCTCGGTGATCGGCCGGTCGACCCAGCTCATCATTCCGCGCAGCTTCTTGCCGACCTCCTCGATCGGGTGGTCCGCGCCCTGCTGCTGCAGCTTGGTGAAGTTCGGGCGACCGGCGTCGTCCTCGGCGATCCACTCGCGAGCGAACTCGCCCGACTGGATCTCGCCCAGGATCTTCTTCATCTCCTCCTTGACGGCGGAGTTGATGACGCGCGGGCCGCGGGTCACGTCGCCGTACTCGGCGGTGTCGGAGACGCTGTACCGCATCCGGGCGATGCCGCCCTCGTACATCAGGTCCACGATGAGCTTCAGCTCGTGCAGGCACTCGAAGTACGCGATCTCGGGCGCGTAGCCGGCCTCGGTGAGCACCTCGAAGCCGGTCTGCACCAGCGCCGCCGTACCGCCGCAGAGGACGGCCTGCTCGCCGAAGAGGTCGGTCTCGGTCTCCTCGGTGAAGGTGGTCTGGATGACGCCGGCGCGGGTGCCGCCGATGCCCTTGGCGTACGACAGGGCCAGGGCGAGCGCGCCGCCGGTGGCGTCCTGCTCGACGGCGACCAGACACGGCACGCCCTTGCCGTCGACGTACTGCCGCCGGACCAGGTGACCCGGGCCCTTCGGCGCGACCATCGCCACGTCGACGTCGGCGGGCGGCTTGATCAGGCCGTACCGGATGTTGAGCCCGTGCCCGAAGAAGAGCGCCTTGCCGGCGGTCAGGTTCGGCTCGATGGACTCGGCGTAGATCTTCCGCTGGGCGGTGTCCGGCGCGAGGATCATGATGACGTCGGCCTCGGCCGCCGCCTCGAACGGGGTGACGACCCGCAGACCCTGCTCCTCCGCCTTGGCCCGGCTCTTCGAGCCCTCGGGCAGGCCCACCCGGACGTCGACGCCCGAGTCACGGAGCGACAACGCGTGCGCGTGCCCCTGGCTGCCGTAGCCGATCACCGCGACCTTGCGGCCGGCGATCACCGAGAGGTCGGCGTTGTCGTCGTAGAAAACCTCGGTCACTTGAACTCTTCCTTCCTGGGCAAACCTTGCTCATCCTGCCGCCGGGCCGTCGCTGGCCCGTACGGTGGGACGGGACGTCTCACTTGGTGGAACGATTGGATCAAGCGGCGGAGCGGAGCGCCGGAGCGGCGGTGATGGAGCGCGAGCCCCGGCCGATCGCGACCCGGCCCGACTGCACCATCTCCTTGATCCCGAACGGCTCCAGGTCCCGCAGCAGCGCGTCGAGCTTCTCCGACGTCCCGGTCGCCTCGATGGTGAGCGCGTCCGCCGCCACGTCCACGACGCGCGCCCGGAACAGCTGCACCGTCTCCAGCACCTGCGACCGGATCGGCCGGTCCGCCCGCACCTTCACGAGCAGCAGTTCGCGCTGCACCGAGGCGGCCGGCTCCAGCTCCACGATCTTCAGCACGTTGATCAGCTTGTTGAGCTGCTTGGTGACCTGCTCCAACGGCTGGGTCTCCGCGTCCACCACGATGGTGATCCGGGAGATCTCGGGATGCTCGGTCTCCCCCACCGCGAGCGAGTCGATGTTGAACCCGCGCCGGGAGAACAGCCCCGAGACCCGGGCGAGCACGCCCGGCTTGTTCTCCACCAGAACCGACAGCGTGTGCTTCGTGGCCATCACAGGTCGTCCTCGTCGAAGATGGGGCGCACGCCCCGGGCGAACATGATCTCGTCGTTGCTCGTGCCCGCGGCCACCATCGGCCACACCATGGCATCCTTGCCGACCACGAACTCCACCACGACGGGGGCGTCGTCGATCGCCATCGCGGCCTCGATCGTCTTGTCGACGTCGGCCGCGCTCTCGCAGCGCATCCCGATGCAGCCCAGCGCCTCCGCGAGCTTCACGAAATCCGGGATGCGGTGCTTGTGCGTACCGAGGTCGGTGTTCGAGTAGCGCTCGCCGTAGAACAGCGTCTGCCACTGCCGGACCATGCCCAGGTTGCCGTTGTTGATCACGGCGATCTTGACCGGGATGCCTTCGAGGGCGCAGGTCGCGAGTTCCTGGTTGGTCATCTGGAAGCAGCCGTCGCCGTCGATCGCCCAGACCACGGTCCCGGGCCGGCCGACCTTCGCGCCCATGGCGGCGGGGACGGCGTACCCCATGGTCCCCAGGCCGCCGGAGTTCAGCCAGGTGCCCGGCTTCTCGTACTTGATGAACTGGCTGGCCCACATCTGGTGCTGGCCGACACCGGCGACGTAGATCGCCTCGGGTCCGGCGATCTCACCGATGCGCTGGATGACGTACTGCGGGGCGAGGGTGCCGTCACTGGGCTCGTCGTAGCCCAGCGGATAGGTGGTCCGCATCTGGTCGAGCTGGCTCCACCACTCGGCCAGCCGCTTGCGGCTCGCCTCGTCCTGCCCGGCGAGCGCGGTCAGCAGCTCCTCGATGACGTGCTTGGCGTCGCCCACGATCGGCACGTCCACCGTGCGGTTCTTACCGATCTCGGCGGGGTCGATGTCGGCGTGGATGATCTGCGCGTCCGGTGCGAAGGTCTCCAGCTTGCCGGTCACCCGGTCGTCGAACCGCGCGCCCAGGGCGATCAGCAGGTCCGAGCGCTGGAGGGCGTACACCGCCGCGACGGTGCCGTGCATGCCGGGCATGCCCAGGTGCTGGGGGTGCGAGTCGGGGAACGCGCCGCGCGCCATCAGGGTGGTCACCACCGGCGCGCCGGTCAGCTCGGCCAGCTCCTTCAGCGCGTCGGTCGCCTGCGCCTTCAGCACGCCGCCGCCCACGTACAGAACCGGGCGCTTGGCCTGGCCGATCAGCCGGGCCGCCTCGCGGATCTGCTTGCCGTGCGGGTGCAGGGTCGGCCGGTAGCCGGGCAGGTCCAGGACCGGGGGCCAGCTGAAGGTGGTCTGGTTGGTCAGCACGTCCTTGGGGATGTCGACCAGCACCGGGCCCGGCCGGCCGGTCGCGGCGAGGTGGAACGCCTCGGCCAGGATGCGGGGGATGTCCTCGCCTTCCTGCACGAGGAAGTTGTGCTTGGTGATCGGCAGCGTGATGCCCTGGATGTCGGCCTCCTGGAAGGCGTCCGACCCGATCGAGGGCCGCGCCACCTGCCCGGTGATCGCGACGATCGGCACCGAGTCCATGTACGCGTCGGCGATCGGCGTGACGAGGTTGGTCGCGCCGGGGCCGGAGGTCGCGATGCAGACGCCCACCTTGCCGGTGGCTTGTGCGTACCCGGTCGCCGCGTGCCCCGCGCCCTGCTCGTGGCGGACGAGGATGTGCCGGACGGAGGAGTCGAAGATCGGGTCGTACGCCGGGAGGATGGCGCCGCCCGGAATCCCGAACATCACCTCTACTCCGAGCGCCTCCAGCGACTTGACCAGGCTCTGCGCGCCGGTCACCGAGACGGGTGCGGGCGGCGGCGGGGTGGCCGCCGTGCGATGGGCGGCGGCCCGCTGAGCGAGCGCCTCCGGTGTGGGTCTGGTCATTCCTCTGCCTCTCGGTAACCCCAACGGCCGTCTGAACCCAACACTGAGCTGATTGCTTCTTGCCGTAGGCAAGAAAAAAGCCCTCGTGCTGTATGCACGGGGCTAGCGCACTCTCGATCTTGCTGAGAGTGCGCTCAGGTAAGTACTCGGGCGACGTGCCGGGTCGACATGGCGTCAACTCTTACGCATCTCAGCCGCTGAGTCAACTTCTCCCAGCTTCTGGGACAACGGTGTCGGCTGTGCCGGCAGCATCGACGGCTGAGCCGAGGCGAGCAGCGCTTCCATGTGCTCCGCCGGCACTCCCCAGCCGAAGAGGCTGCCCTGTCCGAATCGGCACCCGGCGCGCTCGACCGTCGCGCGCTGACCCTTGTCGGTGATCCCCTCGGCGATGACCTCCAGCCCGAGCCGGTGCCCCATGCGTACCACCACGTCCACCATCGGAGCGGGCTGCGACTCGCGGACGCCGGTGTCCCAGACCAGGCTGTGGTCGATCTTGAGGATGTCGACGGGCAGGTGGCGCAGCTGCCCGAGCGAGGAGTAGCCGGAGCCGAAGTCGTCGAGCGCGATCCGCGCGCCCATGTCGCGCAGCGCCGCGAGCCGGGCCTTCAGCTCGTCGAGGTCGGTCGCGACGGCCTGCTCGGTGACCTCGAACACGAGCCGCGACGCCGGTACGCGATGCGCCCGCAGCACCTCGGCGACGCGCGTCACGTACTCCGCGGGGTGCAGTTCGCGCGGCGAGACGTTGACCGACACCCAGACGTCGTGGCCGTCGGCGAGCCACCGGGACAGCTGGCGGCAGGCCTCGTTGAGCACCCACGTGCCGAGCTGGACGATCTGCCCGGACTCCTCGGCGATCGGGATGAACTCGTCGGGCCGGATGGCGCCCAGCTCCGGATGGTGCCACCGCATCAGGGCCTCGGCCCCGATCGGGCGCATCGACGGCAGCGCCACGACCGGCTGGAACACCACTCGCAACTCGTCGCGCTCGATCGCGCCCCGCAACTCGTGCTCGAGCGTCGTATGCCGCCGCAGCCATTCGTCGTACTCCTGCGAGTACTCCTCGACCCGGTTCTTGCCCCGCTGCTTGGCGAAGCGCAACGCGAGATCGGCGTTGCGCATGAGCATCGGGACGCTGTCGGCCTCCTTGCAGCCGGCGAGCCCGATGCTGGCCGAGAGGTAGACCATGCCCTGTCGCGCCTGATACGGCCGGCACAGGACGCCGAGCAGCCGTTCGGCGACGAGCATCGCCTCGGCCGGGCGCGCCCACATGAGCACCGCGAACTCGTCGCCGCCGAGCCGGGCCGCCACGTCGCCGGGGCGCAGGTTGAGCCGCAGCCGCTGGCCGACCTCGACCAGCACGTCGTCGCCGACGTCGTGGCCGCGCATGTCGTTGACGTTCTTGAAGCCGTCCAGGTCGATGGCGAGCAGGGTGCACGGCGGGCCGCCGACGGCGTCCTCGAACAGCGTCCGCAGCAGGCCCCGCCGGTTGCTGAGCCCGGTCAGCGGATCGGTGTGGGCCAGCTCCCGGAAGTGGCGTTCGCTGTCGGCCAGGCGGGTGGCGTACCGCTTCACGTCGAGGTAGCCGAGCTGCTGCCGGGCGACCAGGAGCAGCCCGACGACCATGCCGGCGATGATGGTCGGCAGATCGAGGGTGCCCTCGTTCCGCGACGCCTGGTACGTCGTCGCCACGAGGATGGCGAACACCGGGGTCAACGCGGTGAGCAGGCCGGATGTCGGGGCGGGGAGTTCGAGTTCGGCCCGGACGTCGCGCCAGCGCGGGCGGTACGCCATCAGCCCGACGCCGAGCGGCAGCAGCCCGCCGCCGACCAGGATCATCCAGCTCAACCCGTAGCAGATGCCGGTGCCGAGGGCGGTCTCGGCGATCACGGCCAGCGCCGCGCCGAGGGCCGCCCGTGCGATCGGCCGCCGGGGCGGCTGCACACGGGTGGACAAGGTCAGGGCCAGCCCGGCGGTCAGCGGGGTCAGCACGGCGGCGACCGCGATCGGCACGCAGCCGCCCCGGCTCGGCAGCGGGAACAAGGCCGAGTTCGGGTTGACCACGAGCACCCAGCCGCAGATGAACAACGCCGCGCCGATGGTCAGCCCGTCGAGCAGGTGCCTCGTGCGTACGCCCGGGGTGTCGCCGATGCCCGGCAGCCGGAGCAGGCCCCAGCCGAGGATGGGAGCGCCGAGGATGGCGCCGAGCGCGATCAGCCCGCCGAGCATCATGCGTCCGTGCCGATCGTCCTGCCAGCCGTCGGCCAGGAAGGCGAGCGCGGCGACGGTTGCGAGGAGCGGCCCGGCCAGGACCACCACGACCCCGACGGCGAGGAGCCGGGGGCCGCGGGAGGACCGGCCGCTGGCGCGGGCCGCTCGCCACAGGGACCAGGCACCCGGCAGCGCGACGATGGCGCTCACCGTGGCCGCGAGCGCCAGCGGCCGCTCCAGCGGAGCGGCTGTCGGCAGTCCCGGGGGGAGGAGCACGATTCCACTCTGCCGTACCGAAAAGATCCTTTCCGCACCCGCTGTGCGATTCGGAGTTAACAATTCGGCGTTCGAGGGACGGGTTCCCGACAGATGGACCGGGCCGGGTGCGCGGCGAGCCGTTCCGGAATCGCGGTGGCAGACTTTTCAGCATGGTTGAGCTGCGGTCGAGGACCTCCACGCACGGCCGGACTATGGCGGGCGCACGGGCGCTGTGGCGCGCCACCGGTATGACCGACGACGATTTCGGCAAGCCGATCGTCGCCATCGCCAACAGCTACACCCAGTTCGTACCGGGTCACGTCCACCTCAAGGACCTCGGCGGCCTCGTCGCCGACGCGGTGGCGGCGGCCGGCGGGGTGGGCCGCGAGTTCAACACGATCGCGGTCGACGACGGCATCGCGATGGGCCACGCCGGCATGCTCTACTCGCTGCCCAGCCGCGAGCTGATCGCCGACGCCGTGGAGTACATGGTGCAGGCGCACTGCGCCGACGCGCTGGTCTGCATCTCCAACTGCGACAAGATCACGCCGGGCATGCTGCTCGCCGCGCTGCGGCTGAACATCCCGACCGTCTTCGTCTCCGGCGGCCCGATGGAGGCCGGCAAGACGGTGGCGATCGAGGGGGTCGTCCACGAGAAGCTCGACCTGATCGACGCGATGGTCGCCGCCTCCAACGACTCCGTCAGCCAGGCCGATCTCGACCGGATCGAGCGGTCGGCCTGCCCGACCTGCGGCTCCTGCTCCGGGATGTTCACCGCGAACTCGATGAACTGCCTGACCGAGGCGATCGGCCTGGCCCTGCCCGGCAACGGGTCCACGCTGGCCACCCACGCCGCCCGCAAGGAGCTGTTCGAGCGGGCGGGTTCGCTGATCGTCGACCTGTGCAAGCGCTACTACGACGGCGACGACGCCTCGGTGCTCCCGCGGGCGATCGCCACTCGCGAGGCGTTCGAGAACGCGGTGGCGCTCGACGTCGCGATGGGCGGCTCGACGAATACCGTGCTGCACCTGCTGGCCGCGGCCCGGGAGGCCGAGCTGGACTTCGGCGTCGCCGACATCGACGCCGTCTCCCGCCGGGTGCCCTGCCTGGCCAAGGTCGCGCCGAACTCGCCGAAGTACCACATGGAAGACGTCCACCGGGCCGGCGGCATCCCCGCCATCCTCGGCGAACTCGACCGCGGCGGGATGCTGCACCGCGACGTCCACTCCGTGCACTCCCCCGACCTGACGTCGTGGCTGGCCGAGTGGGACATCCGCAGCGGATCCACGAGCGACGCGGCGATCGAACTGTTCCACGCCGCTCCGGGCGGAGTGCGTACGACGGAGCCGTTCTCGACGCAGAACCGGTGGGCGACGCTCGACACCGACGCGGCGGGCGGGTGCATCCGCTCGGTCGAGCACGCGTACACCGCCGACGGCGGGCTCGCCGTGCTCCACGGCAACCTCGCCGAGGACGGCTGCGTGGTCAAGACGGCGGGCGTGCCCGAGGAGGTCTGGCGGTTCAGCGGACCGGCCAAGGTGTTCGAGTCCCAGGACGACGCGGTCACCGGCATCCTCGCCGGCCAGATCGTCCCCGGCGACGTCGTGGTCATCCGCTACGAGGGCCCCAAGGGCGGGCCGGGCATGCAGGAGATGCTCTACCCGACCTCCTTCCTCAAGGGCCGGGGCCTGGGCAAGAGCTGCGCGCTGATCACCGACGGCCGGTTCTCCGGCGGCACCAGCGGACTGTCCATCGGGCACATCTCGCCCGAGGCCGCCGGCGGCGGACTCATCGCGCTCGTCGAGCCCGGCGACATCATCAGCATCGACATCCCGGCCCGGAGCATCGTCCTGGAAGTGCCGCAGGACGTCCTCGACGCCCGGCGGGTCGCCCAGGACAAGCGGGACAAGCCGTACACGCCGGTCGACCGGGTCCGGCCGATCAGCGCGGCACTGCGGGCGTACGCGTCGATGACGACCAGCGCCAGCGACGGGGCTTATCGCCGCGTCCCCGACTGAGGCCCTTTCCACGCAGATCAGGGATACGCATGCCTCCCGAGCCAGGGAAGGCTGCGTATCCCTGATCTACGTCGGCGGAGCGGGCGGGATACGTTGGGGCGCATGGCCGTCAACTCCTTCATGGTGGAGCTGGGCACCCCCGCGCCCGCCTTCACCCTGCCCTCCGCCGCGACCGGCGAGCCCGTCTCGCTCGACGACTACCGGGAGTCCCCGGCGCTGCTCGTGGCGTTCCTGTCCAACCACTGCCCCTACGTCCGGCACATCGAGGCGGCGCTCGGCGAGCTGACCACCCGGTACGCCAAGCTCGGTCTCGCCACGGTCGCGATCAGCGCGAACGACGTCGAGAACTATCCGGACGACGCCCCGGCGAAGCTCGTGGAGCAGACCGAGCGGGCCGGCTTCCGGTTCGCGTACCTGCACGACGAGAGCCAGCAGGTCGCGACCGCCTATCGCGCCGCCTGCACCCCGGACCTGTTCCTCTACGGTCCGGCCGACGCCGAGGGACGGCGGCCGCTGGCGTACCGGGGGCAGTTCGACGACTCGCGACCCAAGAACGGCGCGGCGGCGACCGGGGAGTCGCTGGCCGCCGCGGTCGACGCGGTGCTCGCGGGCGAGTCCGTGCCCGAGCCGCACTGGCCGAGCACCGGCTGCTCGATCAAGTGGAAGCCGGGCAACGAGCCCGCCTGACCTCCGGCGGGCCCGACTCACAGGTGCCGTCCAGGCCAGGCCGATCCGCCGCTGACCCGGCCCGGCCAGCCTGGACGCCATGACAGCCCCGACCCTTGCACCCGGTATCGCGCACCCCGCCGACCAGCGGCAACTCGTCCTGGACGTGGTCATCCCGGTCTACAACGAGGAGGCCGACCTCGGGCCGAGCGTCCGGCGGCTGCACGCGTACCTCACCCGGCATCTGCCCTACACCTTCCGGATCACGATCGCCGACAACGCGTCCGTCGACTCGACGCCGCTGGTCGCCGCCGGGCTCGCGGCGGACCTTCCGCACACCCGAGTGGTACGCCTGGAGGAGAAGGGCCGGGGCCGTGCCCTGCGCCACGTCTGGTCCACCTCGGACGCCGCCGTGCTGGCGTACATGGACGTGGATCTGTCGACCGACTTGGCGGCCCTGTTGCCGCTGATCGCGCCGCTGATCACCGGCCACTCCGACGTGGCGATCGGCAGCCGGCTGGCCCGGCAGTCCCGCGTGGTGCGAGGCGCGAAGCGGGAAGTGATCTCCCGGGGCTACAACCTGCTGCTCCGGGGAACCCTGGCCGCGTCGTTCTCCGACGCCCAATGCGGGTTCAAGGCGATCCGGGCCGACGTCGCCCGGGAGTTGCTGCCGCTGGTCGAGGACACCGGCTGGTTCTTCGACACCGAACTGCTCGTGCTCGCCCAGAACGCGGGGATGCGGATCCACGAGGTGCCGGTCGACTGGGTGGACGACCCCGACAGCCGGGTCGACATCGTCGCGACCGTCAAGGCCGACCTGCGCGGGATCGCCCGCGTCGGGCGTAGCCTGCTGACCGGCGCGCTGCCGCTGGCGCACCTGCGCGAACGGCTCGGCCGTGGTCGCCCGGACGCCGAGACCACCCTGCTCGGGCAGCTCATCCGGTTCGGCGGCGTCGGCGTCGCCAGCACTCTGGCGTACCTGCTGCTCTATGCGGCGTTCGCGTCGGCGTTGGGGGCACAGGGCGCGAATCTGCTCGCGCTGCTGATCACGGCGGTGGCGAACACGGCGGCCAACCGGCGGCTGACCTTCGGCGTACGCGGATCGGCGGACGCGCTGCGGCACCAGGCCCAAGGTCTGCTGATCTTCGGACTCGGCCTGGTCCTCACGAGCGGATCGCTCGCGCTGCTGCACGCGGTCACCGGTACGCCCGCCCGCCCGGCCGAGATGGTCGTCCTCATCGGCGCGAACCTGCTAGCGACGCTGCTCCGGTTCGTCCTCCTGCGCGCCTGGGTCTTCCGCCCCACCGAGCACGTCACTTCTCAAGCGTGATCATTGCGTCAGCCATGCTGGTGCTTCGGGCATTTCGCCGCCCGAAGCAGCATGGCTGACGCAATGATCAGGAAGCGCCGGCCGGGCGGCTCCCACTCCTACGCCGGCCGGCGCCGCTGAAGCGCCCGGCCTCACTCGGCCCGGACGTTGTCCAGGTCGAAGTCGCCCGAGCTGAGGTAGATCAGGACGCCGTGGACCTCGCCCAGCGCGGTCTGATCGCACGACACTCCGTTGAACAGGTCGATCTCGATCGTGGTCGAGCCGCCCTGCGGCACCCACGTCCAGGAGCCCTGGCACCACGCCCAGCCGGAGCCGACCTGCAACGCGACCGTCGTCGAGGTGCCTGCGGCCGCCCCGGCGCGGACGTCGTACTTCAGGGTCGCCTTGCCCGCGATGTTCAACGGCTGGGCCGGGGTGAAACCGAACCACCCGCCGTCGGCGGCCGCCACGTGCAACCCGTACGCCCCGTCGGTGTGGAAGTCGGCGGTCTGCGCCACGGTTCCGGCGTTCGCCTGCCAGCTTCCCGCCGCCCATCCGTCCACTCCGGACTCCCACGACTCGATGGCGATCGCCGCCGTCGGATCGGGTTTGACGGTCACCACCAGGTCGGCCACGTTCGAGAGGCGGCCGGCAGCGTCGCGTACCACATAGTGCGCGGTCGCCTTGCCCACGAACCCGGACGTGGGCACGAAGCTCACATCGCCGGAGGCCGCGGTGAAGACGCCACCGGCGACCGTGACCGAGCCCTGGACCCCGGCCACGCCGGGCTGGAGATCGAGCGATGCCGCCCGCAGATACGTCCGGTACGCCACATCGTTGGCCAGCGGATGCAGCCCGATCGGGGTGTCGAACTCGGTGACCGCGGTGTCGTGGTCGGCGACCGGCGGACGACTGCTCTGCCCGTGGACGAGTTCGTCGCCACCGTTGGCGATGGTCGCGCAGACCGGGCTCGGGCAGTAGACCGTGAACCCGTCGTAATCGGGGTAGAGCGTGCCGTCGTCCTGGGAGCCCGAGAGGATCCAGTAAAGGAAGCCGTTGCCACCGGCGGCCCGCACCGTGTCCGTCCACTCTCGATAGACCGGATTGCGGGTGGCCTTGTCCTTGTAGCCGAATTCGCCGAGCATCACGGCCTTGCCGAGGCGGTGGGCCGTCGCGATGTGGTCCGAGATCCACCGGGTGCCCCACGACGCCGTCTTGCCCCACCCGTCCGGGTAGAGGTGGAAGGACATCACGTCGACGGCGGGCAACGCGGTGAGCGCCGTGCTGTCGGTGCCCGGCCCGCAGTTGGTGGTCCAGTCGTCGGTGCCGAGGTTGGCGCAGGTGAAGCCCTCTTCCCCGACGCTGACCAGGTGTTTGGGGTCGATCGACTTCACGTGCCGGGTCATCTCGTCGGCCCACGCGGTGATCGTCTCCGGGTGCTGCGTGCCGCACGCGTCGGAGGTCGGGTAGACGCCCGAGCCCTGGCAGCGCGGCTCGTTAGCCAGTTCCCAGGTCATGACCGTCGGATCGTCCTTGTACCGCACGCCGGTCAAGCTGTTGGTGCGGTTCAGCACATGGCTGATCCAGTCCTTGTACCAGCCCTTGATCCGGGCGTCGGTGTAGAAGGCGTCGTGGTGCGACAGCCCGGCCCAGCGCACGTACTGATCCATGCCGCCGAAGTCGCTCCAGTTGTTGGTGAAGGCGAGGACGAGCTTGATCCCGCTCTGCTTCGCGCGGTAGAGGACGTAGTCGAGGCGCTGCAGCCCGTCCGGCCCGTCGTTGTACGCGGGCGCGCCCGTCACCGGATCCCAGTACTGCAGGTAGACGCCGTTGGCTTTGCCGGCGACGGAGTCGCTGCCGTCGGCGTTGCCGATGTCCAGCCACGCCCACGTACGCAGCACGGTGAACCCGGCCGCCTGCGCGTCGGCGAAGACGTCGTCGGCCATCGCCGGCGACTGGTACATCAGGTAGTAGTTGTTGCTGCCGTAGAACTTGAACGGCTTGCCGTTCAGCTTCAGCTGGGTTCCCTGACGGGTGACATAGCCCGCGTCCGACGCGTACGCCGGGGTGACGGGCAGGACGACGGCGAGGCATGCCGCGAGCAGCAGGCAGAAGCGCCGGAGCATGGGCGTACTCCTTGAGGCGTCGGGTGGTCCGTGAGAGCGCCATCACATCACTGAACCGGTTAAGTGTCAACACCACGACCGAACCGCCCAGGAGGCGGCCGACGGGGCCGCTGGGCAGGTGGCCTAAACTTCGACAGGTCGCGACTGGCGCGGAACTTCGGGTGGAGAACCACCGGGGAGCGATCCGATCGGCCACAACGCACCGTGCGCCTGGGTGCGGGCCGAGTTACGTCTGCCAGCAGCCTGCCAGGAGGTTGACCCATGCACGAGCCGAAGATCTCGCACCTCGCGGCCGAGGACCCCGCCCTCGCCGACCTGATCGAGCAGGAAGCCCAGCGCCAGCACGACAAGCTGCGCATGATCGCCTCCGAGAACTACGTCTCCGCCGCCGTCCTCGAGGCGACCGGCACGGTCCTGACCAACAAGTACTCCGAGGGCTACGCGGGCAAGCGGTACTACGAGGGCCAGCAGCTCATCGACCCGATCGAGAGCCTCGCGGTCGAGCGCGCGAAGGCCGTGTTCGGCGCCGAGCACGCCAACGTTCAGCCCTACTCCGGGTCGCCGGCCAACCTCGCGATCTACCTCGCCTTCCTGCAGCCGGGCGACACCGTGATGAGCATGTCGCTGGCCCACGGCGGCCACCTCACGCACGGCTCGCCGGTCTCCATCACCGGCAAGTGGTTCCGCCCGGTGCACTACGGTGTCGAGCCCGAGACCGGTCGCGTCGACATGACCAAGGTCCGTGAACTGGCCCTGGCCGAGCGGCCGAAGCTGATCATCGCGGGCGGCACCGCCATCCCGCGGACCATCGACTTCCCCGCGTTCGCCGAGATCGCGCAGGAGGTCGGCGCGATCCTGATGGCCGACATCGCGCACATCGCCGGCCTGATCGCGGGCGGCGCGCACCCGTCGCCGATCGGCCTGGCCGACGTCGTCACGACCACCACGCACAAGACCCTGCGCGGCCCGCGCGGCGCCATGATCATGGCCAAGGCCGAGCACGCCACTGCGGTGGACAAGGCCGTCTTCCCCGGCCTGCAGGGCGGTCCGCACAACCACACCACCGCCGGCATCGCGGTCGCGCTCCACGAGGCGGCCCAGCCGTCCTTCAAGGGGTACGCCCACCAGATCGTCGCGAACGCGTCGGCCCTGGCGGCAGCGCTCAACGAGCGTGGCTTCGACCTGGTCTCCGGCGGCACCGACAACCACCTGATCCTGATCGACCTGACCAGCAAGGGCATCCCCGGCAAGCCGGCCGCCAAGGCGCTGGACGCGGCCGGGATCGAGCTGAACTTCAACGGCGTGCCGTTCGACACGCGCCGCCCGTTCGACCCGTCGGGCATCCGCCTCGGCACCGCCGCGCTCACCACGCGGGGCCTCACCGAGGCGCAGATGCCGCAGGTCGCCGAGTGGATGGACCAGACGGTGACGGCCGCCGTCAAGGAGGACACCGCCGCCCTCGACCGCATCGCCGGCGAGGTACGCGACCTGCTCGCCGGGTACCCGATGCCCGGCTACACCGCCTGACCCTTTGGGACCAGATCACGGTTATGCATGCCAAACCGGCCTCGGGAAGCATGCATAACCGTGATCTGTATCTGAGATGGGCTAGGCGCGGAGGTAGGCGAGGACGGCCAGCACCCGCCGATGGTCGTCGGTGTCCTGCGGCAGATCCAGCTTGGCGAAGATGCTGCGTACGTGTTTGTTCACCGCCGCCTCGGTGACGAACAACTGCTTGGCGACGGCCGCGTTCGACCGGCCCTCCGCCATCAACGCCAGCACCTCACGTTCCCGGGCGCTGAGCCGTTCGAGCGGGTCCCGGCGGCGGCGGAGCAGTTGGCGTACGACTTCGGGGTCGACGACGGTGCCGCCCGCGGCCACCCGTTCGACGGCCTGCACGAAGTCGGTGATCGCCCCGACGCGATCCTTGAGCAGGTAGCCGACGGCCAGACCGCCGCCCGAGTCGAGCAGCCGCACCGCGTAGGACTGCTCGACGTACTGGCTCAGCACGAGCACAGGCAGGTCAGGGCGCTCCTGCCGCAGCTCGACGGCCGCCTTCAATCCGTCGTCGGCGTTGCCGGGCGGCATGCGTACGTCGGTGATCAGGAGGTCCGGCTGGGCGCTGCGGACGGCGGCCGCGATCGCACCCGCCTCGCCGACCGCGTCGGCCACGGTGTGCCCGAACCGGCTGAGCAGCCCGATCAGGCCCTCGCGCAACAGCAGCGAGTCCTCGGCGAGCACTACACGGAGTGGCATGGGATCTCCACATGCAGCAGGGTCGGACCGCCAGGTGGGCTGGACAGGCGTACGCGGCCGTCGACGACGGCGACCCGATCGGCCAGCCCGGTCAGGCCGGTCCCGCCGGACGGGTCGGCTCCGCCCACGCCGTCGTCGCGTACCTCGACGACCAGGAGGTCGGGCTCGAGCCGGGCGCGGACGGCCGCCCGGGTGGCCCCGGCGTGTTTGGCGACGTTGACGAGCGCCTCCGCGATCACGAAGTACGCCGTCAGCTCGACCGCCGCGGCCAGCCGCCCGGGCAGCCGGATGTCGACCGTGACCGGAATCGGTGAGCGGTCGGCGATCTCCTCGATCGCGGCCGCCAGCCCGTGATCGTCGAGCACCTGCGGATGCACGCCGCGGACGAGGTCGCGGAGTTCGCTCAGCACCAGGGAAACCTGCTCCTGGGCGGCCGCCAACTGCGCCTCCACCGGTGAGTTCGGCACGGCGTCGAGCCGAGCCAACCCGAGGTGCATGCTGAGCGACACCAGGCGCTGCTGCGCCCCGTCGTGCAGGTCCCGCTCGATCCGGCGGCGCTCCGACTCGAACGCGTCGACCAACCGCGCCCGCGAACGGGTCACCTCTTCGAGGCGTACGCCGAGTTCGTCGTCCCGGGGAGCGAGGAGCGCCCGGGTCAGGGCGGCTCGGGCACCGGCCCAGGCCGTGATCGTGTAGGGCGCCGGAAGCAGCATGGCGATCCCGATGATCATCCAGGGCCAGGTGTTCGGATCCGCGATCGGCACGCTCATGAAGTAGAACGGCAGCCACAACGTCAGGGCCAGCACGCCCAGGTCGACGAACCAGAGCCCGCCGAGCCAAATGACGACGAAGCTGAACTCCCGCCAGGTCGCCTGTTCCCGTAGCCGGGTCGTCAGCCAGGCCCGCAGGCCGGGTGCCGACGGCCGCCGGTGTGGGTCGGGCGCGCGGTCGAGATCGACCAGCCGCAGCCGCCACCGCTCGAACCGGGCGACGTAGATCCCGGCCAGCGCGGTCACCACGAGGACGCCGATCCCGACGATGACGATCAGCAGCAGGACACCCGCCGCGGCCAGCCCGATCATCAGCAGCCCGGTGACCACGCCGACGGCGACCCCGGTCACCAGGTACGCCAATGAGCGCCACGGCCAGGACGAGGTCAGGAACCGCAGCGGCCGCTGCGCGATGGCCTGCCAGGCGGTCCGGGTCTGCACGCCCTCGACGATAACGAGATCCACTCCCGGACGGCGGTAGTGCTGGCACTACCGCCGAAGTCGCACCTGTGGCAATGATCTCGCCGCCGTTCCCGGCTGGAATCGAAGGCATGTCGATCACAGTTCGCCTGCAGAACCTCCAGAAGACCTATCACCAGGTCACTGCCCTGGACGGCGTCGACCTGGACTTCCACCGGGGCACGTTCACCGCGATCATGGGGCCGTCCGGCTCGGGCAAGTCCACGCTGTTGCAGTGCGCCGCCGGGCTCGACGAGCCCACCGCGGGCTCGGTGAGCCTGGCCGGAGTGGAGCTGGCCGGGCTTTCCGAGCACCGGCGTACGCTGCTGCGCCGGGAGCGGGTCGGCTTCGTGTTCCAGGCGTTCAACCTGGTCGCGTCGTTGACGGCGGCCCAGAACGTCGAGCTGCCGCTGCGCCTGGCAGGGCGGCGACCCAAGGCCGACCGCGTCCTCGCCGTCCTCACCGAGGTCGGCCTGTCCGACCGCGCCCAGCATCGCCCGGCCGAACTCTCCGGCGGTCAACAGCAGCGGGTCGCGATCGCTCGCGCCCTGATCACCCGGCCGGACGTACTGTTCGCCGACGAACCGACCGGCGCCCTCGACACGACCACCTCCCGCGAGGTGCTCGGGCTGCTGCGGCGCTCGGTCGACGCGTACGGGCAGACGATCATCATGGTCACGCACGATCCCGTCGCGGCCGCGTACGCCGACCGCGTGGTGTTCCTGGCCGACGGCCGCATCGTCGGCGAACTCGGCGGCGCCGACGCCGAGCAGATCGCGACCCGGATGGCTCGGCTCGAGGCGGGTGTCCGATGATCGCGTGGTCCACTGTCCGGGGCCGGATCAGCGGTTTCGCCGGAACCTTCGCCGCCTTGGCGCTCGGCGTGACCCTGCTGGCCACCTCGCTGCTCGTGTACGCCTCGGCCGCGCCCCGCACGCCCGAACGGTTCGCAGCCGCGCCGATGGTCGTCCACGCGCCCATCGCCGGGAACGCCGACGGCGTCGTCAAGGCGATGCGCCCCTGGTCGATCGCCGAGACCGACAAGCTCCGCGCCGACCTCGCGGCGCAGCCCGGGGTCACCCAGGTCGTCGTCGACCGCGGCTTCTACGCCCAGGCGGTGGTCGACGGCCGGCCGCTGGCGGCCACGGACGGGCACAACTGGTCCAGTGCGCTGCTGGGTGCGTACCAGTTGATCGAGGGAAGCGCGCCCGACGCGGACGGCGAGCTGGCCGTGGACGCCGGGTTGGGGCTGCGGCCGGGCAGCCGCGTGCCGGTGCTCACCGGCAGCGGGCCGGTCGAGATGACCGTGGTCGGCACCGTGAGCGGGCCGGGCTATTACGTGAGCGACGAGCAGGCGACGCGGCTCGCGCCGGGGGTCGTCGCGCTCGGCGTGTGGGGTTCGTCGAGTGTGGACATCGAGCGGGTCGTCGGCGAGCGCGGCGCCGTGGTGACCGGGGACGCGCGGAAGGTGCTCGAACCTGAGCACGACGCGCGCATCCGCTGGCTCGGCACGCAACTCCTGGTCGCGATGGCCACCCTGGGCGGATTCGTGACCGTCTTCGTGGTCGCCGGCACCTTCGCCCTCCAGGCCGCGCACCGCCGCCGGGAACTGGCCCTGTTGCGGCTCGTCGGGGCCACGCCCCGCCAGATCCGGCGGCTGATCGCAAGCGAGGCACTGCTGATCGGCGTGACGGCGGCGGCCACGGGGGCGCTGCTCAGCACGGTCGCCGCGCCGCTGCTGGGCCGGTTCCTGGTCCGTTCGGGGCTGGAGAATCCAGATCTAGTGGTACGCCCAACGGCGGGGCCGATTCTCGTAGCCGTCGTCGTCGGAGTGGTCGTGGGGCTGGCCGGGTCCTGGTCGGCGGCCCGCCGCTCGGCCCGGGTACGCCCGATGGAAGCCCTGCTCGACGCGGCCGTCGAGAGCCGGGCGATGACTCCGCTGCGCTGGATCAGCGCTGGCGCGGCCACGGTGCTGACCGGCGTTCTGGCGGTTCTGACCGCCTCCGCCGACGCGTCCCACCGAGTCGACAACGCCCTGTTCACGGCGATGGCCGCGATCGTCGCCGCGACCGCCTGGGCACCGGTGATCCTCGGGCCGCTGGCCCGCCTGGTCACCTGGCCCCTGCTGCGCCTCCAGGGCGCGACCGGGATGCTCGTGCGGGGCGAGATCCAGACCGCGACCCGGCGTACGGCGGCCACCGCCGCGCCGATCATCGCGACCGTCGGACTCGCCGTCCTGCTCAGCAGCATGGTGGCGACGATGCGGGAGGCGTACCCGCAGGGCAAGGCTCGCGAGCTGAACGGGATCTCCGTCGCGCTGCCGGACGAGACCCCCGGCCTGACCGACGCGGCCGTACGCGCCAGCGGCGGCGCCGGCGACCTCACCACCCGGGTGTTCGCCGGCTCCTCGGTCTACGACGCGGTCGGCCGGGCTTCGTTCAAGGCGACCGGGTCTCGCCTCGTGACCTTCGCGGACGGTGTCTCCCAGACGGTGCCGGTCGCTCAGTCCGGGACCGACCTAGTCCTGCCGCGAGACGTCGTCCGGGCGCACGACCCCTCCGCCCTGACGGAGTACGCGATGGGCGCCTCGGCCTCGTCAACGTCATCCATAGCCCGATTCGGGTCGAAGGTCGTCGACGCCCAGACCTACGCCGAGGGCGAGTACGCCGAAGACATGCGCCTGTTGTGGCTGTTCGCCCTCGTCCTGATCGGACTGTCGGTCGGCTACACCGGGATCGCGGTCGCGACGACGATGGCGATGTCGGCCCAAGCCCGCCGAGCGGACCGGCTGGTCCTCGCCCGGAGCGGCGCCGGCCAAGGCCAGATCCGGCGTACCGTGATCACCGAGACGACCTTCGTCGTCGGCGTCGGCGCCCTGCTCGGCCTCGGCGTGGTCGTCCCCGCGCTCGCCGGGATGGCGCACGGGCTGACCGAGGAGACGCAGACCGCGGTGAGCCTCCACCTGCACTGGGCCACCGTCGGCTGGGTCACCGGGGCCTGCCTGCTGCTCGCCGTCGCCTCCGCCCTGGTGTCGGCCCGGCGCCGGACCTGATCCGCATATCCTGGCGGCATGCCGTTGACCCAGGCAGTGGCCCACCAGCTGCTGCGCGCACTACCGTCCCCGGTCGGGCCCGGCCTGACCGGGGACGAACTGCGTGCCCTCGAGACCCGGTTCGGCTTCCGGTTCAACCCCGACCACCGCGCCCTCCTGACGGCCGGCGTACCGGGCGGCGACCGGCGCTGGCCGGACTGGCGCGGCTCCCCCGCCCTGCTCGGCGAAATCCTGTCGGCCCCCATCGAAGGCGTGCTCTTCGACGTCGAGGAAAACGACTTCTGGCTCACCAGCTGGGGCATCAAACCCGCCACCCCGGACAAGGCGATCGGCGTGGCCCGCCGGGCGCTGGCACAGGCACCGGTGCTCGTGCCCGTCTACGGCCACCGGTACGCCCCCGCCCTCGACACCGCCGACCTGCCGGTCCTGTCCGTCATGCAGACCGACGTCGTCGCGTACGGGGACACCCTGGCCGACTACCTGCACCAGGAGTTCGGCGTCGGAGACGCTTCGCCACGGACGACACTCAAACGCGTCCCCTTCTGGTCCGACCTCCTCTAACCCCGCTCCCTCCCCTCGCCCCTCCCCCCGCCCTTTCCGCGCCCTCCCCCCGCCCTTTCCGCGCGATCATGAACTAACGGTCGTGATCGGCCGGTGTGTCGTGTCCCTCAGCCCCTGATCGACTCCGTGACGGCATGATCGATTTCTGTCCGCGATCGGAGCCGGGGGGCGAGCCGGGGGTCCGAGCCGGGGCGCAGCCGTGGGGCGAGCCGGGATACGAGCCGGGGGCAGCCGGGGCGAG
>JABFYB010000627.1 GCA_013361475.1 Hamadaea sp. | reverse complement strand
GTACATCGTCGCTGAAGATGCCGTCGCGCCGACCGCCCACGAAGTACGGGCACACGTTCGGGGGCGGCTGCCCGCGTACATGGTGCCTCGGCACGTCATGCCGCTGACTGAGCTGCCGTTGACCGCGAACGGCAAGGTCGACTCGCGAGGGCTGCCCGCCGTCGTCGTCGACGGGCCAGGCGCGCACGATGCCGACCACCCGCCGGCCGATGCGCCAGTGCCGGAGACCGAGGACCTCATCCGGGGCATCTGGCGTGACGTCCTCAGCGAGACGGAGATCGACGACGACGCCGACTTTTTCGAGCTGGGCGGCAACTCGCTGATGGTCACCCGGGTGCACACGAGACTGCAGGACCTGTTCGGTGTCACCCTGCCGCTCGGCGAGATGTTCGACGCGACGACCGTCCGACTCCAGACCGCCCTGGTCACCGACGCGGTGGTCGCCGAGGTCGGGCAGCTGTCGGACGACGATGTCGCGGCACTCCTGCGGGAAGGCGGCGACGATCTCGCGGGGAACTTCGGGGACGACGTCGCGGAGACCTTCGGGGAGAACGATGAACGACAGTAGCCAGCCCGCCGCCACCGTCGACCCCGCCGCCGAGCTGCGCCGCCGTCTCGTCCGGCAGCGGCTCGCCGGGCAGAGTGTGCGGCAGGTGCCGCCGTCCACGGCCGAGCCCGCCTCGGACGGGCCGGCCCAGTTGTCGTCCGTGCAGCGGCGGATGTGGTTTCTCGAGCAGCTCACTCCGGGCGGCACCGAATATCTGGTGCCGCTGGTGCTTCGGCTCCGCGGGAAGCTCGACATCCCTGCGCTGACAACGGCGCTCGGCGACCTGGTCGCGCGCCACGACATTCTGCGCACCAGATATGAGCTCCGCGACGGCGAGCCGGTTCAAGTGGTCGATCCGCCGGCGGCGGTGGAGCTGCCGGTCCTGACCACCGACGAGGTGGGTCTTTCGGCATTGCTGGACAGCGAGTCTCGTCGCGGCTTCGATCTCGCCCGGGGACCGGTGTGGCGGGCGAAGCTGGCCAGGCTCGGCGACGACGAGCACGTTCTGGTCATGCATGTCCATCACATCGCCTGCGACGGCTGGTCGACGGAGTTGCTGTGCGCCGACCTGGCCGGGCTCTACGAGTCGGCGCGGACCGGGCTGCCGTCGTCACCGTCACCGGCGGCGCAATACGCCGACCACGCACGCGCCGAGCAGCGGTACCTGGCAAGTGACGAGGCCAAGGCGGGCCTCGACTGGTGGCGGGACAACCTCGCCGACCTCGACGAACTGGAACTGCCGACCGACCGGCCGCGGAGCGTACCTCGTGATCCGGCGGGAGCCCGTGTGGTGTTCACGGTTCCGGCTGCGCTGGCTCGCGGGGTCGCCGAGTTCGCGCGGCTTCATCGGACCACCGCGTTCGTCGTGCTGCTCGCCGGGTACGCCAGCCTCCTGTCCCGGCTGACGCGGCAGACCGACATCGCCATCGGGTCTCCGGTCAGCGGGCGTACGCGGCCGGGGGCCGCCGACGTCGTGGGACCGTTCATCAACACCGTGGTGTTGCGGATCGATTGCGCCGGGGACCCGTCATTCGCCGAGCTGGTCGGCCGGGTCCGGCAGGTGGTCCGCGACGCGATGATCCACCAGGACATTCCGTTCGACCGGGTGGTCGACGCGGTGCAGCCGGATCGAGACCTCTCCCGTAACCCGCTGGTGTCCGCACTGCTCCTGGTCGAGGAGGACAGCCTCGCGACGACGCCGGAGTTCGGCGGCCTGAACCTCGTGGACGAGCCGGTGGCGCCCAGCTCGGTCAAGCTCGATCTCAGCCTCGGGCTGCGCCGTGGCCCGGACGGTGACCTGCACGGCGCCGTGGACTACGCCACGGCGCTGTTCGACCGGGAGACGATGCAGGCCCTGGCCGATCGTTTCGTGCGCCTGCTAGGGCACGCAGTGGACGAACCAGATGTGCCGGTCGCCCGGCTGCGATGGCTGGGCGACGAGGAACGAAGCCGGCTGCTGCGGCACTCGACCGGAGTTTCACAGGCAGTGCGGGACGCAACGCTGCACGAGATCATCGGCGAACACGCGGGCAGCGACGCGATCGCCGTTCGCGCCGACGGTGTCGATCTGTCCTATCGCGACTTGGATCGACGCTCCGATTCGCTGGCGAAGCTGCTCCGCAGCCTCGGCGTACGCCGTGGCGACGTGGTCGGCGTATGTCTGCCCCGGAGTCTGGAACTGGTCTGCACGCTGCTCGCCATTCTCAAAGCGGGCGCCGCGTACCTCCCGCTGGACCCCGAAGATCCGCGGCTTCAATCCGTTCTCAGCCAGGCAGGTGCTGGTCTGGTCGTGGCCCGGCCTGACGTAGCGGAGAAGCTGGCGGGCGAGGCGACGATCATCTCGCCGGACGAGGCGGGGCCGGAGGACGTCGAGCTGCCCGTCGTCGGCCCCGGCGACCGCGCGTACGTGATCTTCACGTCCGGCTCGACCGGTACGCCGAAGGGCGTCATGATCGACCATCGTGGCATCGTCAACCGGCTGGACTGGATGCAGCGTGCGTACCAGCTGCGACCCGGCGATCGTGTGCTCCAGAAGACGCCGTACACCTTCGACGTCTCGGTGTGGGAGTTCTTCTGGCCGTTGATGTTCGGCGCGACGCTCGTGATGGCGGCCCCCGGCGAGCATCGTGACCCCACGTTGCTCGACGCGACGATTCGGCGGGAGGAGATCACGCACGTCCACTTCGTGCCCTCCGTGCTGGACGCCTACCTCGACGTCGTCCCGGCGGGGCCGCCCAGCCTGCGGCACGTCTTCTGCAGCGGCGAGGCCTTGCGCACGATCACGGCTCGCCGTTTCACCCGCTGGTCCGGCGCGACGCTGCACAATCTCTACGGGCCGACCGAGGCTTCGGTCGACGTCACGGCCTTTCAGATCCGCCCGGCCGACCTGGCCGACTCGGTCGCGCCCACGGTCCCGATCGGTGGACCGATCAGCAACATGATGGTCTACGTACTGGATCAGCACCTATCGCCCACGCCGGTGGGCTGCCCGGGAGAGCTTTACCTGGCCGGAGTCGGCCTGGCCCAAGGTTATCTGCGGCGTCCGGAGATCACCGCGGAGCGGTTCCTGCCCGACCCGTTCGCGGCGGTTCCCGGCAGCCGGATGTACCGCACGGGTGACTTGGTGCGATGGCGGCGCGACGGGACGATCGAGTTCCTCGGTCGCACCGACCATCAGGTGAAGCTCCACGGAGTTCGGATCGAGCTGGGCGAGATCGAGGCGCGGCTCGCCGAGCATCCCCGGATCGCTGCGGCGGCCGTCGTGGTGCACCGGCCCGCGGGCGGCATCGCGCAACTCGCCGCGTATGTGGTGAGCCGGGGCGACATCGAGGTCACCCCGGGCGAGCTGCGGGCGTACCTGGTCGGGCTGTTGCCGGCGGCGATGGTGCCGGGCCGCTACGTATTCCTTCCCGAGCTGCCCTTGACGAGCAGCGGAAAGATCGACCGGCGGGCACTGCCCGCCCCGGCGGTGACCCGCGAGCTGGACGCGGACTACGTGGCTCCGCAGAACACCGAGCAGGTGCTCATGACGTCGGTCTGGGCGGAGGTCCTCGGCGTCGACCGGATCGGCGCGGACGACGACTTCTTCGCCCTGGGCGGCGACTCGATGCGGGCCATCCGCCTGGTCGGGGCGCTGAAGGATCAGGGTGTCGGCATCACGGTGCAGGATCTGTTCCAGCACCGTACGCCGGTGGCCCTGAGCGCGGTCGCCACCAGGGCCGACGCGACGGCAGAGGAGTCGGCCGCCGAGCCGTTCAGCCAGATCTCGCCCGCCGATCGCGCCAGCCTGCCCGACGGCGTCGTCGACGCCTACCCGGTGACGCAGGTGCAGGCCGGAATGCTGTACGAGATGATGTCCGACGCTCAGCGGCTGCCTTATCAGAACGTGACGCTCTACTTCATCGACGACGGTGCGGAGCTGTCCGAAGCGGCGTTGCGCGGGGCCGTCCGCGAGGTCGTCCGCCGGCACGAGGTGCTGCGTACCTCCTTCGACCTGGTGAGCTACGGGGAGCCGCTGCAACTCGTGCACGCCGAGGCCGAGGTGGAGATCAGCGTCCAAGATCTGACCGGGCTCACCGACGAGGAGCAGGCGCGGCAGATCCGGCAGGCTACTCAGCACCAGCGGCTCCGGCCGATGGACATCGGTGAGGCTCCGCTCTGGCGGCTGTACGCGTACCGCACCTCGCCGACTCGCTGGACCCTGGCCTGGATGGAATGCCACGTCATCCTCGACGGGTGGAGCCACAACTCGCTGCTCCGGGAAGTGATGGATCGCTACACGGCCATCCGTGCGGGTGAGCCGTCGGCGCCGCTGACGCCGCCGGTCCGGCGGTGGGCGGACTTCGTCGCCGCCGAGCACAAGGCGATCGCCGACCCGGTGAGCCGGGACTTCTGGGCCGGTGTGCTGGCCGAATCGCAGACCTTGCGTCTGCCGCAGGAGTGGGGCGGGACGACGAGTCCGGCGCACACCGTGATGCAGCCCATCGGCGTCGAGGCTGCCGAGATCCGGGACCTGGCCAAGGTCACCGGAGTGCCGGTCAAGAGCATCTTCTTCGCCGCCTTCCTCAAGGTGATGAGCGCGATCACGCCGCTGGACAACTTCCTGTGCGGGCTGGTGTGCAACGGCCGCCCCGAGGTGAGCGGCGGCGATGAGGTGCTCGGGATGTACCTGAACACGGTGCCGATCCCCGGTGCGCGGCCCAAGGGGACCTGGCGGGATCTCCTTCAGGCCGCCGCTGCCGCCGAGACGGCACTCCTGCCGCACCGGCGGTTCGCGCTCCCGGCGATGCGTACGCTGGCCGGCACGTCCGAGCCGTTGTTCGAGGCGGTCTTCAACTTCCTGGACTTCTACCTGCTCGACGGCAGCGGGGTAGAGGTCACCCGGACCGACGACGACAGCCCGAACGAGTTCCCGTTGGCGGTCACCGTGCTGCCCGGTGCGGTCGCGTTCACCGCCCCCGGGGAGCGCATTCGGCCCGAGCGGCTCGCTTGGCTGGCCGACGCGTACCACCGGGTTCTGCGGCAGATGCTCGCCGATGTCGATGGTCATGCGGGTGGGCCCGTCCTCTCCCCGGCGCAGCTCGCGGAGCTGGCGTCGGCCACGGAGCACGAAGGGCTGCCGGTGACCACCCTGCACGGTCCGTTCTTCGCTCAGGCGCGCCGTACGCCGGACGCGGTCGCCATCCGTGACGACACGGGCGAAGTCACGTACGCGTCCCTGGCCGACGAGGCGACGGCGTTGGCCCGCCGGCTGGCCGCGGCCGGTGTGGAGGGCGGGCAGACGGTGGCCGTCTGCATGCGCCGTAGTCGTGCCCTGGTTCGGACGCTGTTCGGCGTCCTGGCGGCCGGCGCGGCGTACCTGCCGCTGGACCCCAACGACCCACCGTCCCGGCTGCGCGAACGAGTCGCGGCGGGCGGAGCCGTACTGGTGATCGCTGACGAGGATCTCCACGACCGGCTCGCCGGCTTGCCGGTTTCGGTCGTGACCCCTGAGTTCACCGGGCCTGAGCAGGATGCCGGCCGGGCGAACCCGGGGGACGTCGCCTACGTCTTGTTCACCTCCGGCTCGACCGGCGGCCCCAAGGGCGTCCGGGTCCCGCACGCGGGAGCGGCGAACTACGCGCATTGGCTGCAGTCGCAGATGCCGGTGGCGACGGGCGACGGCGTGATCCAGAAGACGCCGTACACCTTCGACGTCTCGGTGCCGGAGTTCTTCTGGCCCTTGATGTACGGCGCCACGGTGGTGGTGCCGCCGCCGGACCTTCACCTCGATCCGGTCGGCCTGGCCGCCTTCATCGGCCGGCACGGAGTCACGCATGCGTCCTTCGTACCGTCTATGTTGGACATCTTCCTCGACACCGTCGAGACGGTGCCGGACTGCCTGCGCGAAGTGGTCTGCCTGGGCGAGGCGCTCCACTGGCCGACCGTTCGGCGTTTCCAAGCACGCTCGACGGCCCGCATGCACAACCACTACGGTCCGACGGAGGCGTCGATCGTGTGCATCGGGCAGGAGGTCGCGCCCGGCCAATCGCCGTACGCCGTCGACGTGCCCATCGGCAAGCCGGTCACGGGCATGCGCGTACACGTGCTCGATCCCCAGCTGAACCCGGTGCCGGTCGGTGTGCCCGGCGAGCTGTACCTCGGCGGGGTCGGCCTGGCGTACGGATACGCCGGACGCCCCGGCGCCACCGCGGCGGCCTTCGTGCCCGACCCGTTCGGGCAACCCGGTGAGCGGCTCTATCGCACCGGCGATCTCGTCCGCCGGCTGGACGGGGACCTGCTGGAGTTCGTCGGCCGGATCGACGATCAAGTCAAGTTCGCCGGGGTCCGGCTCGAGCCGGGCGAGATCGAAGAAGTGCTGACCGCTCACCCCGCCGTCCGTAGCGCGGTCGTGGTTCCGTTCCTGGACGGCAAGCGGTCCTCACTGGTCGCGTACCTCGTGGG
>JABFYB010000539.1 GCA_013361475.1 Hamadaea sp. | reverse complement strand
GGTGGAACCGGCCGACATCGTGGCCGCCGAACCCCGCGGGTACGCCCGGCTCTACGTGTCGCTGACCCGAGCCGTCGCCAGCCTCGTGGTGGTGCACCAGCAGCCGCTGCCCACCCCGCTCCGCTGACCCCGCACACGCACGGGGCGGGCGCCCTCCCGCGCGCCCGCCCCCGCCCGCGCGATCATGAACTATCGGCCATGATCGACCGGCGTGTCGTGTCCGTAGCGGCCTGATCAACTCCGCAAGCAGGTGATCGACTTCGCTACGCAAGCGCTTCGACGGCGCTGCCGGCAGCCGCGTCGCGGAGAACGTGGCGGCGGCGGGTCGGCATACCGAGGGTGGGGTTGGCCACGCCCCAGGCGGCGCCCTTGCAGACGAGTTCCTTGTAGACGGCCGCGAATCGGCCGGTGAGGACGGCGTTCACCGACCGGTCGTCGCCGGTGACGTACTGGATCAGGCCCTCCTTGCGGCCCAGCGAGATGCACTGGTTGAAGTACTTCAGGTGCGCCTGCGGCAGCTTCCCGCCGGTCAGCCGAGCCGCGATCGAGTCCGCCGCCTGCCACGCCATCGGCGTACCGGAGGCGCAGGACATGCGCAGCGGCTTGTCGCCCACGCCCATCGCGTACGCCGCGTCGCCGACTGCGTACACGTCGGGGTGGGAGACCGAGCGCATCGTCTCGTCGACCACGATCTGACCGGTGGCGGTGACGTCGAGCGTCGTCGCCGCGGCGATCGGGTGCACCGCGAAGCCAGTGGTCCACACGGTGACGGCGGCCGGGATCGACCGTCCGTCGGCAGTCGCCACGGCGTCGGCCGCGACCTGCGTGACGTCGGCGTGCTCGTGCACGGTGATCCGGAGCTTGCCGAGCACCTTTCGCAGGTGGCCCTGCCCCTTCGCGGAGAGCCAGTCGCCGAGAGCGCCCCGGACGACCAGGCTGACGTCCAGGTCCGGCCGAGCCTCGGCGATCTCGGTGGCGGCTTCGACGCTGGTCAGGCCACCGCCGACGACTGCGACGGGCTGCCCCGCCTCGAGACGGCTCAGCCGCTCCCGCAGGCGCAACGCGCCGGGGCGGCTGGCGAGTTCGTACGCGTGCTCGGCCGTCCCCGGTACGCCCTGCGCGTTCCAGCCGCTGCCCAGTGCGTACACAAGGGTGTCGAAGGAGAGCGTCTCGACGCCGCTGGAGCCGGCGACGGACACGGTCTTGCGGTCGACGTCGACGCTCGTGACCTTGGCGATCTTGACCTCGACGCCGCTGCCCGCGAACATCTCGCGGAACGGGCGGTGCTTGAGTTCCTGGCCGGTCGCGACCTGGTGCATCCGGACGCGCTCGACGAAGTCGGGCTCGGCGTTCACCAGAGTGACGGCCACTTCCTCGCGGTGCAGCCGCTTGGCGAGGCGGCCGGCGGCGATGGCGCCGGAGTATCCGGCGCCCAGAACGACGATGCGGTGCGGCATGTCCTTGCTCCTGTCTGACTCGGTTTCGCTCCCTGAACCGAGCAGCCCGCACCTTCCTGACAGGTATGCGGTGTGAAGCAGGTCACAGGCCGTCACTAGGCCTGGAACAGGGCGTCTCCGTGGTCGGACTGGGTGAACTGAGCCGTCGCGCGCGCCAGCTTGTCGGGGTTGACCTGGTTGAGAACGGCCGAGACGCCGTCGGGTGTGACCTGCAGACACATGACGCCGACGACCTGACCGTCCACCATGGCGATGAGGGCCGGGCCACCGTTGGAGGTCCACGCGTAAATCTCGGGCGCCCCGCCGAGCACGGCGTACTTGGCCGCCGACGGCTGGAACAGACCCCGGAGGAACTTCGCGACCGCCATAGCCCCTTCGAAGGCCTTCGCCCGGGCGGGCACCTTCCCGCCGCCGTCGCCGATCGACACCACGTCCTGGGTCAGCAGCTTCACCAGCGGCTCGGTCCGGCCACTGGTCGCCGCGGCCAGGAACTCGTCGACGATCCGCCGGGCGGTCGCCTCGTCCACCTGGGTCCGGGCCTTGCCCTCCGCGATGTGCTTCTTCGCCCGGTGGTAGAGCTGCTGACTACCGGCCTGGCTGAGCTCCAGGATGTCGGCGATCTCCTGATGGGAGTACTCGAATGCCTCCCGCAGCACGTACACCGCGCGCTCGTTCGGCGACAGGCGCTCCATGAGGGTGAGGACGGCGTACGACACGGATTCGCGCTGTTCGACGGTCTCGAGCGGGCCGAGCATCGGGTCACCGGCGAGCAGCGGCTCGGGCAGCCACTGCCCGACATAGGTCTCCCTGCGCGCTCGTGCGGAGGTCAGCAGGTTGAGGCAGATGTTGGTCAGGACCTTCGTCAGCCAGGCCTCGGGCACCTCGATACGGTCGACCTCGGCGGTCCGCCATCGCAGGAAGGTCTCCTGCACGGCGTCCTCCGCCTCGGCCGCCGATCCCAGCATCCGATAGGCGATGGCCTCAAGACGCGGGCGCGCCGATTCGAACAGGTCGACATCACTCGCGAGCAGAGCCATACGCCGAGCCTAGCCGGGCGGGGCGGCCGCCCCGGCGCCGCGCCTAGAACAACGTGCCCTGTTCGACGGGCTCGGCCTCGGGCAACGGCGCCAACTCGGGTACGCGGACGCGTACCTCGTCGTGGAAGCGCCGCGCGAGCACGGGGGCGTCGGCGTTGTCCGGCGTATGGATGAACACGGTCGGCGACCGGCCTTCCCGAAGCCATCCGGCGACCACGTCGAGCCACGGCTGCCAGCCATCGACCGTCTGCTCGGTGGCATCGCGTCCCAGGTAGCGCACGACGGGCCTACCAGTCAGCGCACGCTCGCGCTTCGGCATCCGCGGCTTCTTCTCCCAAGCGTCGCGCTCCGCATCGCTCGTCGGCGCGGCCCGGAAGAAGGCGGTCGTGTCGAACGGGATCCACTCCGCATCCGCCCCGGCCAGGACGCCTTCCAGGCTCGCGGTCGCGCGAGCGTCTTCGAAGAAGGCGCGGTGACGCACTTCGACGGCGTACCGGTGGTCGGGCGGGAGCCGGCGCAGAAAACTTTCGAGCGCCGGCACGTCGGCGGGGGCGAACGAACCCGGCAACTGCAACCACAAGGCGTGCGTACGCCCGCCGAGCGGCTCGATGGCGTCCAGGAAGCGCCGAAGCTCCTCGTCGACGCCGTGGAATCGGCGCTCGTGCGTGATCGTCTTCGGCAGCTTGATCACGAACCGGAAGTCGTCGCCGGTCTGGCGCGCCCAGGCCTCGACGGTCGCCCGGGACGGGGTGGCGTAGAAGGTGGTGTTCCCCTCGACGGCGTCACACCAGGTCGCGTACGCCCGCAGCCGGTCGCCGCCGGACGGCATCAGGTGCCCTTGCCACGCCTTGTGCGTCCACATCGCGCACCCCACCGCCAACCGCATGAGCTCACCCTATCCAGGGTGGTCAGCGGAGGTCGTCGAGGTCGAGGCGGTACCAGGTGGTGTCCGCGAAGACGTGCAGGTGCGGTCCCCGGCCGATGACCCAGGCGTTGCTCGGCAGCCGCCGGTTGCCCGGCAGGATCAGCTGGTACGCCCGGAAGTGCCCCCGGGTCAGGTCACCGGCCAGGAGACGGTCGCGGTCGGCGGCGTATCCGCCGAGGAGGGCGCAGCGGGTGCCGTCCACGATGAGGGCTTGGGCCGCACTGCCGGTGCCGGGCCAGGACGTGACCGTGTCGCCGTCGACCCGGACGATCGGGAAGCGGGAGTAGTAGGTGCTCCACGCGGTTTCGCCGGAGAGGTTGAGCGCGTAGCACTCCTCGATCGGGTCGGGGCCGTTGGCGAAGCGCCATTCGGGGCGCAGGCGGGAGCTGAAGCGGACCATCCCGGCCGCGCCGAGGGGTTCGACCGAGCCGACGTGCCAGCCGTTGCCGCCGTAGACGCCTTCGTCGAAGTAGCCGACCCAGATTTTGCCGGCCGGGGTCGTCTGGACGTGCTCGATGCCGTCGCCGAGGACTCCGGTGCGTTCCACCTGGCCTTCGGCGGTGACGATCATCGCGTTGGCCTCGGCTCCGTCCGCGCCGAGGCGGCAGCGGGCCGCCACGAACAGGACGCGACCGCCGGGCAACGGCTGGACGTGGCAGTGGGCCAGTCGGAGGTCGCCGACGGTGAGGTCGAGTCCCGGCTGCGGGGCGTACGCGACGACGCGGGCACGAACCCCATGGGCTGAGGTCGTGACGGGGAACGACGCCCCGCTCGGCTCGGTGACGCGGGCGGTCAGCGCCTCCCGTCCCGAGGCCGACGACCAGAGGGCGATCGCCTCGCCGAACGGGCCGACGGAGACGGTCACCAGCACGTGGTCCGTCTCGGGCGGGTGCAGCCGTGCGTGTTCGCGCAGCGCGATCGGCTTGCGACGTCTGGCCATGGGCTCCTTCTCGGTCCGGTGCCGTCCCGAGAAAGAAACGCGTGAGGGGCGGTGAAGGGTTGGCTCAGGTCAGCCGCGAGGCTGGAAGCCGCCCGCGACGACGGCGAGTCCGTCCTGGTTGGCCGCCCATTCGTCGGCCGGCACATACCAGGAGAAGGTGTAGAAGCGGTTGTTCGCGATGATTCCCCGGCGCAGCACGTGCATGTGGGTGCCGTTGCCGGTGGTGTACAGCCATTCCCAGTCGGCGGCGGGGAGGCCCCGGTAGTCCACGGTGTCCAGCTTGAGCTTGTCGTAGCCCGATTTGCCGCTCTGCTCGCCTTCCTGCTCGGCGAGGGCCGCCTTCGGGTCGCCGGTGGTGACCTCGGAACTCATCACGCCGAGGACGCGACCGAGACCGTCCTGCTCGCGGAAAAGGATCATGCCGCCTTCAGTCGACTTGGACCAGCCGTCCGGAACGGGGATCGAGTAGTCCTCGCTGGTGAAGACGTGCCAGCCCGCCGGGAGCGTGCCACCGTCGGTCGGAACGGCACTCGGCGACACGGCGCTGGGCGACGCCGCCGGGCTGGGCGACCGCGACGACGAAGGGGAAGCCGACGGAGCCGAGGTGGCGACACGTGTGGGGGTGGCTGACGGCTTGCCGCTCGCGCCGGCGTCGTTGTCCCGATCGCTCAGCAGCGGCACCGTCACGGCGACGGCGACCACGATGAGCACGCTCGCGGCGACGGCGTACCAGCGTTGGCGGGCGGTGAACCGGGGGGTCGTAGGCGGGGGCGGTGGCGCCGGCGGAGTCTCCGAAGTAGACGGCTCTGGGTTGAGCCGCGACAGGTCCAGCCGCGTCGGCTCCGGCTTCGCGGCCACTGCGGGCGCGACGGTCCGCGTCGGCTGCGCGGCCGCTCGGGCCAGCAGCTTCTCGGCCTGCTCCGCCGTCATCCGCTTGGCCGGATCCTTGCGCAGCAGACCGGTCAGCACCGTCTTCAGCGGGCCGGTCGCGTTCTTCGGGGGTGGTGGCGGCTCGCTCGCCAGCGCGGTGAGCGTCGCGATCGCGGTCGCGCGGGCGTACGGGGATTGGCCCTCGACCGCGGCGAAGATCGTGGCGCCGAGGGACCACAGGTCCGCCTCCGGGCCCGAGGTCCCCTCTTTGGCCCGCTCCGGCGAGATGTACGCCGGTGAGCCGAGCACCAGCCCGGTACGCGTCACGTTGGGGTCGCCGGGGACGGTCGCGAGCCCGAAGTCGGTGAGGACGACGCGGCCGTCCTCGCCGAGCAGCACGTTGCCGGGTTTGACGTCGCGATGCATCACTCCGGCCCGGTGCGCCGCCTGCAGCGCGTGCAGGACTTCGAGTCCGACGTGTGCGGCCTGCTGGGCCGGCAGGGGACCGTCGGCCGCGAGAGCGTCCTGAAGGGAGCGTGACGCCACGTACTCCATCACGATCCACGGATCGGTCTCCGGAGTGGTGCGGACGACGTCGAAGACGCGTACCACATTGGGATGATTGAGCCGCGCGATGGCCCGTGCCTCGCGGAGCGAGCGTTCCCGCATCTCCCGGCGCTCGGCGTCGGTCAGGCCCGGCGGCGGGACGATCTCCTTGATGGCGACGTCGCGGCCGAGGATCTCGTCGCGGGCGAACCAGACCCGCCCCATGCCGCCCTGGCCGAGGGCGTTCTCCAGGCGATAGCGGCCGGCGATGGTACGCGGTTCGGCGGGGGAGGGGGACATCCTTCCGGAGGGTAGTCGTCTGCGGTCGATGCCCTTCGGTGGGGGGAGCCTCGTGAGAGCTGCGCCACGCGTTTGTTCGAGCCGACAACCTATTGTCCCCGGCGACGACTCAAGGTACAAATATTCACACCGCCCGAACCTGTCACGCGGATCAATAGTCCTGCGCAAGAGAGCGCTCTCTTCGAGCTCCGTCCTGAGAGGAACCCATGAGCACACGTCCGCTCCGCCGGAGACTGGCGTTCGGCCTCGCGGCGCTGGCCGCTTTCGCCGCGACCGCGTCCGCCGCCCCCGCCGCCGGATCCATCGGCGGCTGGCTCGGCCCGAACGTCACCGTCTTCACCCCGGACATGCCGGTCAGCCAGATCCAGGCCACCCTCGACGCCGTCCACGCCGCCCAGGTGGACGCCGAGATGTCCACCGACCGGTACGCCTTCCTGTTCCAGCCCGGCGTCTACGGAACCGCCGAGCAGCCGTTGCAGATCAAGGTCGGGTACTACACCGAGATCGCCGGCCTCGGCGCGTCCCCCGCCGACGTCGTCATCAACGGCAAGGTGGAGGTCTACAACCGCTGCCTGGCCGACGGCGGCACCGGCAACTGCCTGGCCCTGGTCAACTTCTGGCGTACGCTGTCGAACCTGTCGCTGTCGATCGACTCGGCCGGGCAGGACGGCTGCCGTGCGTCGGCCGACTTCTGGGCGGTGTCCCAGGCGGTCTCGATGCGGCGGCTGAACATCAGCGGCGCCAACCTGTCCCTGATGGACTACTGCACCGCCGGACCCCAGTACGCCAGTGGCGGCTTCATCGCCGACTCCCGGCTGCCCTTCGTCGTCAACGGTTCGCAGCAGCAGTGGCTGATCCGGAACAGCGAGATCGGCGGCTGGTCCAACGCCGTGTGGAACCAGGTGTTCGCCGGCGTCGCCGGCGCGCCCGCCGAGGCCGGGTTCCCGGACCCGCCGTACACGACGCTCGCGGCGACTCCGGTCAGCCGGGAGAAGCCCTATCTGTTCACCGACGCGCAGGGCCGATTCCAGGTACGCGTACCGGCGGCCCGGACGAACAGCAGCGGGATCTCGTGGGCCGACGGGCTCACGCCGGGGCGTACCACGTCGCTGAAGAGCTTCTTCGTGGCCCGGCCCGGCGACTCCGTGAAGGAGATCAACAACGCGCTGGCCCGAGGCCAGAACCTGCTGCTGACTCCGGGCGTCTACGACATAGCGCGCAGCATCGAGGTCAAGCGACCCGGCACGGTGGTCCTCGGGTTGGGGCACGCCACGCTCACGGCCGTCGACGGGGCGATCCCGCTCGACGTCGCCGACGTCCCAGGCGTGATCGTCGCAGGTGTCACCATCGACGCCGGTCTCACCGAATCGCCGGTGCTGCTGCGCGTGGGCAAGCCGCACGGGCCCCGGAAGGGCTCGGCGGAGAACCCGACGACCCTGTCCGATGTGTACTTCCGAGTCGGCGGCCCGCACGTCGGCAAGGCGGACACAGCGCTCGAGGTCAACAGCGACCACGTGCTCATCGACCACACCTGGGTGTGGCGCGGCGACCACGGGGTGGAGGGCTTCACCGACACCGAGCGCTGGAACACCAACACCGGGCGGTACGGCGCGGTGATCAACGGTGACGACGTCACGGCGACCGGCCTGTTCGTCGAGCACTTCCAGAAGTACAACACCGTCTGGAACGGCGAACGCGGAACGACGATCCTCTACCAGAACGAGCTGCCCTACGACCCGCCGACGCAGGCCGACTGGATGAACGGCACGGTCGAGGGCTACGCCGGATACAAGGTCGGCGACCATGTGCGTACGCACAACCTGTACGGCGCCGGGGTCTACGTCTTCAACCAGAACAACCCGTCGATCCACACCGAGAACGGGTTCGAGGTGCCGGATCAGCCGGGCGTACGCCTGCACCACATCATGACGGTCAACCTGAGCGCCGGGACGATCGACCACGTCGTCAACGGCGTCGGCGGTCCGGCCGACACGACCCGGATCGGCCAGCCCGTCTTCGTGACGGACTATCCGACTCCGTGAACTGCGCCGCGCCGCCCGGCCCGAGGGCCGGGCGGCGCGGCACCGCGTACCAGTCGCTAATGGACGGAGAAGCCGCCGTCCACGTAAAGGATCTGCCCGGTGACATACGCCGACGCCCCACTGGCCAGGAACACCGCGGCGCCGGCGAAGTCCGGCGGCAGGCCGTTGCGCTTGGCCATCGAGCGTTGCGCGAGTTCCTCGGCGCGGCCGGGGACGGCCATCGCGGGCGCGGTGAGCGGGGTGACCACGAAGCCCGGGATGAGCGTGTTGACGCAGACCCCGTGCGGGCTCCACGCCTCGGCCTGTGACCGGGTGAGACCCGCGATGCCGGCCTTCGTGACGCCGTAGCCGCCGCTGTTGCCGAAGGCGGCGATGGTCTGCTGTGAGCCGACGTTGACGATGCGGCCCCAGCCGCGGGCCGCCATTCGCGGACCGTAATGCTGCCCCAGCCGGTACGGCGCGGTGAGGTTCAGCGCGACCGAGACGTCCCAGTCCTCGTCGGTCAGCGTGTCCATCGGACGCCGGATGTTGTTCGCGGCGCAGTTCACCAGGATGTCCACGTCCGGCACCGCCTCGGTGACCCGGTCGACGCCGGCCCGCTCCGCGAGGTCCGCGCTGATTGTGCGCACCCTGACGTTCGCGCTCGTGAGCTGCTGGGCCGCCGATGCCAGTTCCTTCTCTCGCCGAGCTACGAGGACGAGATCCGCTCCGGCGCGACCCACCGCCTCGGCCATGGCGAAGCCGATGCCGGAGCTGCCGCCGGTGACGAGCGCGGTGCGTCCGGCCAGCGAGAACAGGTCTTCCAGATACGACGGCATAGTCGACGAGGCTAGCAAGCCTCGGGTCCCCAGCCCGGCGTTGTCGCGTTATCCGGGACGACGCGGCCTCGGCGTGGGTGCGCGCTGTGATCTTGAGTGGTTTCCGCTGCTATGGCGACGTTTTCGGTTCAAGATCGGCCCCGGCGGAGTTGATCTAGGCGACATATGGCGTCTCAGGCGACCATTTCTCGCCTGGATCAACTTTAGTGCGCTCCTCACCGGCGCTTCGGAGTCCTTCGCCTGGAACAGCCGCCGCTGAGGTGGCATGACGAGCGGCGGCGGTGACGGCGAGCGCGTTCACGCCGACGACGATCCCGATGCCGAGCCACACGTGCGGGGCGAGGACCTGGTTGAGCAGCACGAGCCCGGCCAGCGCCGCGAGCACCGGATGGATGCTCATCACGACGCCGAAGAACTTCGTCGGCACCCGGCGCAAGGCGATCAGGTCCGCGGCGTACGGGATGACCGAACTGAGCACACCGGCGCCGACGGCGTACCAGATGGCGCTGCCGGTGAGCCGGCCCTGCGCGAGCAGGAACCCGGCGACGGGCAGGTAGAGCAGGGCCGAGACCGACGTGGCCGCCGCCGGGCCCTGCAGGCCGGGCAGCCGCTGCCCGATCATGCGATTGAGCAGGATGTACGCCGCCCAGCAGGCGGCCGCGAGCAGCCCCAGGCCGATGCCGAGGTAGTCGCTGGACGGGTCGGGCAGCACGAGGACGTAGACGCCGAGGCTCGCACCCGCCGCGCAGAGCAGGTCGACCCGGGTACGCGAACCGGCCAGCGCGACCGCCAGCGGGCCGAGGAACTCCAGGGTGACCGCGAGCCCGAGGCCGACCCGGCTGATCGCGGTGTAGAGGCTGAGGTTCATCGTGGCGAAGACGAGACCGAGCAGGATCGTCGGCCACCACTGGGCCCAGGTGAATCGGCGCAGGTTGGGCCGGGCCGCCGGGAGCAGGACGGCGACCGCGACGAATTGCCGGATCGCGACGACGCCGGCCGGGCCGATCGCGCCGAAGGCGTGCGCGCCGACGGCCGCGCCGACTTGATTGCTGGCCGCGCTGGCGACCATCGTCGCGAGCCCGCCGATCACCTTGCGTGCACTCACGCGCCCAGTGTGAGAGCGGCAGGTCCAGCCGAGAAATGCGTGAACCGGTCCACTTATACGATCAGCGTATGGATGTGCAGCTGCGGCAGCTCGCCGTCCTCGTGGCCGTGGCGGACGCGGGGACGTTCACCGACGCCGCCCGTGACCTGGGCGTTTCGCAGGCCGCGGTGTCCCGGTCGATCGCCGCGCTGGAGGAGGCCCTCGGTACGCGCCTGGTGCAGCGCACCACCCGGCAGGTCGGCCTGACCGGCGTCGGCACGCAGGTGCTCGCCGGAGCGCGGCGTGTCCTGGAGGAGGTGGGACACCTGCGTCGGCTCGTCGAGCAGGCCCGGACGGAACTGCGCGTCGGGTACGCCTGGGCGGCGCTCGGCAAGCACACCCGGCGGCTGCAGAAGGCCTGGGCGGCCGAGCATCCGCAGACGCCGCTCGTCTTCGTCCAGTCGGGCTCGGTCACCGCCGGGCTGAGCGAAGGGCTGGCCGACGTCGCCGTCGTGCGCCGGCCGCTGACCGACCCGCGCTTCGCCACCGCCCAGGTCGGTGTGGAGTCCCGGGTCGCCGCGGTGGCGACCGACAACGCCCTGGCCCGGCGGCGGAGCCTGCGGTTGGCCGAGCTGTCCCGATACACCGTGGCGATCGACGCCCGCACCGGCACCACCACCCTCGACCTGTGGCCGGCCGGCACCGCGCCGACCTCGGTACGCCCCACGCACGGCGTGGACGAGTGGCTGACCCTGATCGCGGCGGGCCAGGCCGTCGGCGTGACCTCCGAGGCGACCGCCCACCAGAACCCGCGCCCGGGGGTGGCGTACCGGGCGCTCCGGGACGCCCAGCCGATCCCGGTGCTCCTCGCCTGGTGGAAGGACGATCCGCCGGAGTTGCTCGGTGACCTGATCCGGCTCACCTCGGCGCTGGACGCCTCCGCGCCGGGTTCCGCGTCCAGCGTTCTGGCGCTGGATCAGGGTTCGCGGCCGAATCTTGCCCCAAGATTCGACCCAGAACCCTGATCCAGCACGGCGGCAGGAATCCGGCGATACCGTAACCAACGTGGCCATCATCGGACTCATCGGCAGTGGCAACATCGGCAGCACGGTCGCCCGGCTCGCCGTCACCGCCGGACACGAAGTCGTCCTGAGCAACTCGCGGGGGCCCGACACGCTGGCCGACCTGGTCGCCGACCTCGGTCCGCTCGCCTCGGCCGGAACCGTGGAGGAGGCAGCCGGCCAGGGCGAACTCGTGCTGGTCAGCATCCCGCTGCGGGCGTACGCCACAGTGCCGGTCGAGCCGCTGGCCGACAAGCCCGTGATGGACACCAACAACTACTACCCGCAGCGCGACGGCGACATCGCGGCACTCGACGACGGCTCGACCACCAGCAGTGAACTGTTGCAGCGCCATCTCGGGCGGGCGAAGGTCGTCAAGGTGTTCAACAACATCAACTATCGGCATCTGTTGTCGTTGCCACGCCCGATCGGGGCGCCGGATCGGACGGCGCTGCCGATCGCCGGGGACGACGGTCTCGCCAAACAGGTGGTGAGCGACTTCCTCGCCGAGCTGGGCTACGACGCCGTGGACGCCGGACCGCTCGGCGAGGGCGGCCGGCGCTTCCAAGTCGGCACGCCGGCGTACGGGCTGCCCTATGGCCCGATCAGCGATCCGGCGGGCACTCCCGCGCCGATCCCCGTCATCGAGGCGGCGCTCGCCCGCGCTTGACCGTTTTCCCCACGCCTGCCCGAGATCGCGCCATGATGGAGTGGTGACTGAGAACCGGACAGGTCAGGCCCTCGGCATCGACATCGGGGGATCAGGCATCAAAGGCGCGCCCGTCGACCTCGCCGCCGGGCACTTCGCCGCCGACCGCGTACGCCTCCCGACGCCGGAGAAGGCGACCCCGGACGCGGTGGCCGAGGTCGTCGTGCAGGTTCTCGACCAGCTCGGGGTGGCCGGTCCGGTCGGGATCACCCTGCCCGCCGTCGTCCGGCAGGGCATCGCGATGACCGCCGCCAACATCCACGAGAAGTGGATCGGCACCAACGCCGTCGAGCTCTTCCAGCAGGCGACCGGGCGTACCGTGACGGTGCTCAACGACGCCGACGCGGCCGGCATCGCCGAGATGCGCTTCGGCCGGGGATGCGACCGGAAAGGCGTGGTCCTCATGCTCACCTTGGGGACCGGCATCGGCAGCGCGCTGTTCGTCGACGGGGCGCTCGTGCCCAACACCGAACTCGGCCACCTGCCGCTGCACCACGGCGACGCCGAGGACTGGGCCGCCGCCTCCGTACGCGAGGAGGACGACCTCTCCTGGGGCGAGTACAGCAAGCGGCTGCAGGCGTACCTGGACCTGGTCGAGCGGCTGTTGTGGCCGGATCTGATCGTCGTCGGCGGCGGCGTCAGCAAGAAGGCGGACAAGTTCCTGCCCCGCATCAAGCTCCGGACCGAGATCGTCGCAGCCGAGCTGCTCAACGACGCCGGCATCGTGGGGGCCGCGCTCTCGGTGTGACAGTGGACAGTCGATGGAAGTCGGATGGAAAGGATCACCCGCCAGGCTGATGGCAGTTCACCGCAAAGCCTGAAGGAGGCGCGATGAAGACCATCAGCAAGTGGGGCGACCGTCTGCTCGGCCGGGCCCTCGGCACCGGCACCGCCGGCGCGTGCGTACCGGAGCAGGGCAACTCCTGCAGCTACTACAAGAGCGACGGCCACTGCTCGGGTGGCTACTGGTGGCAGACCTACTGCAGCGGCACCATCAGCTGCACCGGCTCGTGCGCCAACACGAGCTGCTACGTCCGCAAGCGCGGCACCTGCTGACAGCCACACCGGTGGGGCCGTGGTAGGGCGGCCCCACCTCCCGCGTACCCCCGTGGAGGTAACCCCATGACCGCCGTGCTGACCGCCGCCGTCGTCGTTCTCGCCGCCCTCACCGCCGTCTGCCTCCTCATGCTCGCTGCCGTCGTGCGGCGGTTGCGCACGATCGAGGAGCGCCTGAACGGTCCGGCGGCCACGCTGCCCGAGGTGGGCCTGACGGTCGCCGGCTTCCAGGCGGCCGACCTGACCGCCACCCCACTCAACGAGTCTGATGTGGAGGACGGAACCGTCCTGTTCGTCATGCCGGGCTGCGGCCCGTGCGCCGACCTCATCGCCGCGCTCGCCGAGCACCCGTCCGGCGCGCTGACCGCCTTCGTCGCCGGTAACCCCGCCGACGAGGTCACCCAGGAACTCGCGCGCAAGGTCGGCGCGGTCGCCGATCGCGTCGCCGTCGTCGACGAAGGCGGCGCGGTCACCGCGGCGTTCGGCGGCGTCTCGAGCTTCCCGACCGTCCTGCGGATCTCCGGCGGCGTCATCGCCGCAGCCGGTCGCTCGGTCGACGCGGTCGCCCCCACTCTGGTCGCGGCCTGACATGAAGGCCGCGCTCGGCCTGGCGCTGCGGCACGCGGCCGGTCCGACCGTCGTGCTCGGGCTGGTCGCGCTGCTGTCCGGGCTGCTGCCGGTCGTCGTCGCCTGGCTGGCCAAGCTGCTCATCGAGGCGCTCGTCGCCGGGACGACCGCGCGGCACGCGATCGGGCTCGCGATCGCCGGGGCGGTCGCGACGGTCGCGATGGTCGCGCTGCGGCAGGTGGGCGAGTACGCCGGGGTGCTCGCCCGGCAGCGGATCGCCCTGTGCACCCAGGACGCGCTCTACGCGCGGGTGGACCGGTTCGTGGGACTCCGCCCGTTCGAAGATCCGTCCTTTCAGGACAGGCTCCGGATCGCGGCGCAGGGCGCGCAGGAAGCCCCGGCCGCGGCCACGGCGATGCTCGTGGAGGGCGGCCAGGCCGTCGTCACGATCATCGGGTACGCCTCAGTGCTGCTGGCCCTCTGGCCCCCGATGGCCGCCGTGGTGGTGGCCGCCGCCGTCCCGGCGTATCTCGCGTACCGGAACGCGGCGCGGCGATCCGCCCGGGCGGCCGGCGACTCGGCGGTCCACACGCGGCGGGCGTACTTCCTGACCGAACTGCTCACGACGGCCTCGGCGGCGAGCGAGATCCGCCTGTACGGCTCCGGCCGGCTCCTGCGGTCGCGGCTGCTCGACGGGCTGACCGCCACCGCTCGCCTGCACCTGGCGGCCCAGCGTACGCAGATCCGCGCCGCGCTCGGCGTCGCCGTGCTCAGCGCGGCGGTCGCCGTCGCGGGCACCATCGTCGCCGTGCGGGGTGTCCTCGACCACCGGCTCACCGTCGGCGACCTGACCCTGTTCACGGCGGCGGTCGTCGGCGTACAGGGGGCGATCGCCGGCCTGCTGCACCAGTACGCCGAGACGAGCGCGGCGATGCTGCTGTTCCGCGACTACCGGGAAATCATGGCCGCCCCGCCGGATCTGCCCGTCGGCGAGTACACCGTCGAGCCGCTGCGGCACGGAGTCGAACTGCGTAACGTGTGGTTCCGGTACGCCGACGACAGCCCGTGGGTCCTTCGCGGAGTCGACCTCTTCCTCCCGGCCGGACAGACCACGGCGCTCGTCGGGCTCAACGGGGCGGGCAAGAGCACCCTGGTCAAGCTGCTGACCCGGGCGTACGACCCGACTCGGGGGAGCATCCACTGGGACGGCGCCGATCTCCGGACGCTGCGCCCGGCGGAGCTACGGCGTCGCATCGGCGCGACCTTCCAGGACTTCGTCCGGTATGAGCTGACCGCCGGGGAGAACATCGGCATCGGTGATCCCTCCCGAGTGGACGACGGCCGTGCCGTGGCCGCTGCCGCTGAGGCGGCGGGAGCCACTCCGATCCTGACGGGCTTGCCGAAAGGCTCCGGGACGATGCTGAGCCGGATCTTCTTCGACGACGACGCCGAGCCGGGCGTCTGTCTGTCCGGCGGCCAATGGCAGCGGGTCGCGCTCGCCCGGTCGATGATGCGTACCTCGCACGACCTGCTGATCCTCGACGAGCCCAACTCCGGGCTCGACGCGCTCGCGGAGCAGGACCTCCAACGTCGCGTACGCGAGCACGCCGTCGGGCGTACCAGTCTGCTCGTCTCGCACCGCCTCGGGACCCTGCGCCACGCCGACCAGATCGTGATCCTCGCGGAGGGCCGGATCGTGGAGGCCGGTACGCACAGCGAGCTGCTCGCGGCGGGCGGCCGGTACGCGGAGCTGTTCACCGCGCAGGCGGCCGGCTACCTGGAGCCGGCGTGATCCCGCTGGCCTTGATCGTCCTGTTCGGCCGGTCGCGACTGCGGTGGCTCACCGTGCGCGGCGTCAGCATGGAGCCGACGTACGCCGACGGTGACCGCCTGCTCGTCCTCCGCTCGCGGCCCCGGACCGGCGTGCCCGTCGTCTTCGAGGTGCCGTCGCGGGGTGGCCCGCCGTCCGCGCCGCCCGACGTCGACTGGCTGGTCAAGCGGGTCGTCGCCACCGAAGGGCAACCGGTCCCACCCGGACTCGAACAGTGGGGCTCGACGGTGCCGCCCGGACACTTCCTCGTCCGCGGCGACAATCCGCGCAGCCTCGACTCGCGGCACTTCGGCTTCGTCCCCGAAGAATCCGCGCTGGGCCGGGTCCTCCGCGCCTACCGCCCCGCCGCTTCGACGTCAGCGCCGGATCAGGGTTCCGGGTCGAATCTTGGGGCAAGATTCGACCGAGAACCCTGATCCGGAACCGCATGGGTGAGCCAGTCCTCGACGCGGGCGACGCGGAACGAGGAGATCGCCCGCAGGGTCGCCAACGCCTCCTCGCCGACAGTCCGGGCGTCGTCCGGCGAGCCGGCGGCGAGCAGCACCCGGGCGAGCTGGAACCGGGTCCAGCCGATGGTGTGCGCGTTCCCGGCGATCTCGGCGTGGTCGAGCGCCTGACGGAGCTGGGGGAGGGCGAGGTCGGGTCGGTCGCGGGCCAGCTCGGCCTGCCCGAGCACGCCGAGACACCGGGCCAGTCCCATGTGGAACCCGATGCGGCTGAAGTGCTGGCGGGCGGTCACGGCGTACCGGCAGGCCCGGTCGGGGTGACCGGCGGCGAGCAGCGCCTCGGCCAGGTACATCGCGATGAACGGCAGGTTCACCCGGTCGCCCGCCGGGGCGAGCAGGTCGTGGGCCGCTTCGAGAACCTTGACGGCTTCGTCGGCCCGCTCCTCGTGCAGGAGCATCACCGCGGTGATGGCGAGCGCGTTGGCCTGCCCGGCGACGTCGCCGCCGAGGTGGAACGCGGAGACCGCCACGTCGAGGAGTTGGCGTACGGCGGCCGGGTCGGCGCCGAACTCCCGTCCGGAGTTGGCCAACGCGAGCCAGACCGACCCGTGCTGACCGGTGACGTGCGCGGCGAGCCCGGCGACGGCGGCCGCTCCGGCGGCGAACGCGGTCCGCCGGTCACCGCGTACGCGGGCACAACTGCCCACTGTGGAGGCGGCCAGGGCGGCCCGATGCCGGTCGCCGAGCCGGAGATACATCCGGCGCGCGGCTCGGGCGGCCTGGATGCTCTCGGCGTACTGTTCCTTGCCGCGCAGCGCTCCGGCGTACGCGAGCATCGCGGCGGCCCGGGTCGCCGCGGGCACCCCCGGCTGAGCCGCCGCCTCCTGAGCGGCCTCGGCCAGCAGCCGGAGATCGTCCGGTCCGCCGCAGCTCGTCACGTAGTTGACGGCGACCGTCGCCAGGTCGGCTGCTTCGGCGTACCGGCCTCGGCTGGCCAGCTGGACCAGGCCGGTCTGGATCGCCGGGAGGTGCCCGTCGAGCCAGGCGACCGGATCGGCGGCCACCTGCCGCTCGTCGGCCGCGAGCGGGTACGCCGCCACGACCGGGGTGGGGAAGTGCCGTGCGGTGAGAGCGCCGTCGGCGACGGCGACCGACCAGGTCAGCGTGGCGTACACGACGGTGAGGATCGCGTCGGTCAGCTCGGTGTGGTCACCCCGGTCGAGGACGAAGTGGCGGACGGCCGGATGCATCTCGTACGTCGGAGTCCCGCAGACGAATCCAGCCGGGTCGAGCAGGTTCGCCGCGACCAGCTCCCGCCACGCGCCGTCCGGCGTACGCCCGGTGTCCGGGGCGAGCAGCGGGGCGAGCCACACCGGATAGCGGGTCCACTGCAGTTCAGCCAACCGGCGCAGGACGCGTGCGGCCGACTCGGACAGGCCGTCGACGCTGCGCGACAGGGCGCCGCCGAGCGCGAACGGCGTGGGCGGGCCGAGCCGGGCGCGGATCTCCTCGGCCGTCCACTGCGGACGGGAGGCGACCGCCGCGCCGGTCGTCAGCAAGGCCAGTGGCAGCCGTCCGCAGGCCGCGGCGAGGTCGTCGATCGTCTCGCCCGGCAGCCGTGCCTCGCCGACCAGGTCGCGCAGCATCTCGGCGGCGGCGGCCGGATCGAGCGGCGACATCGGCAGCACCCGCAGCCCGTCGTGGCGTCCGAAGTCCTCCCGGCTCGTGGCGACCACCGCACCGCAGCGGCCGCCCGGCAGCAGGTCGCGTACCTGTTCGGCGCCGACGACATCGTCCAGCACGAGGAGGATCGCCGACTCGGCGGTGACCGTACGCCACCGCTCGGCCAGCTCGGCCCGGCTCATCGGCAGGTCGGCCGGCCAGCCGAGGTCCCGGAGGAAATGGCGTAGCACCGTCTCCGTCGCGACCGGCCGGGCGTCGGCGGCGGTCAGGCGGGCGTACAGGACGCCGTCGGGAAACGCGCCGCGCCGGCGCTCGGCGACCGCGCGGGCCACCGCGGTCTTGCCGACTCCCGGCGGTCCGGTCAGCAGGATCCCGGCCGGGCCTGTCACATCGTCGGCGGCCCGATGGCGATCCAGGTAGGCGTCGATCTCCCCGAGCACGCCGCCGCGCCCGTAGAGCCGCCCGGCCTGGGGCGCCGACTGCCGGGGCACCGGCCGCCGGTCGGCGGGCTGCTCGCGCAGCAGCTGTTCGTGCAACCGCTCGAGGTCGGCCGACGGGTCGAGGCCCAGCTCGTCGCGCAGCCGTTGCCGGGTCTCGCGGTAGACCCGCAGCGCGTCGGCTCGATGCCCGCAGCCCGCCAGGGCCACCATCCGGTGCCGGACCAGCCGCTCCGAGTCCGGGTACAGGTCACTGGCGGAGACGATGTCGGCCAGCACCTCCGCGTGCCGGCCGCGGGCCAGTTCGGCTTCGAAGAGCAGCTCGTACGCGGCCGCGCGAGCACTGTCGAGGTGCAGGCAGAGCCGGTCGCGCAACCGGTCGTCGAAGGCGTCGGCGAGCACCGGCCCGTGCCACAGCCCGAGTGCCTGGCGGAGCCGGTCGGCCCGGATCTCCGGATCGTCCACTGCCGACACTTGGCGTACCTGGTCGAGGAACCGGCTGGCGTCCACCTGGGACGGTTCGATCCGCAGGACGTAGCCGTCCGGCCCCGATCCGAGCACGGGACCGGCCGGACCGAGATCCCGGCGGATGCGGGAGGCGTACGTGGACATGGTGGCGGCCGGGGAGAGCGGCTGCTCTGCCTCCTCCCAGAGGATCCCGGCCAGCCGGTCGGCCGGGATCTCCACCGAAGGCGTCAGGAGCAGTGCGCCCAGCATGCGCCGTTGTTGCCGCCGGGCCAGCCGGACCGGTTCGCCGTCGACGCGGATCTTCAGCGTTCCCAAGATCGTTGCGTCGAGCACGTCGCGATGGTACGCCGAAGATCGGCTCCCTTAGAAGATCGGATCGCGCGTACGCGTCCGCTTCAGCTCGAAGAAGCCGTCGGTTCCCCCGACGAGCAGTACGCCGTCCCAGAGCCGCCCGGCCGCCTCGCCCTGCGGGGCCGGAGAGACGACGGGGCCGAAGAAGGCGATCAGCTGCCCGTCCGGGCCGGGCACGTGGATGACGGGAGTGCCGACGTCGTCGCCGACCGGGTCCATGCCCTCGTGATGGCTGACCCGCAGCGGCTCGTCGTAAGAGGGGTCGTCGGCCGCGTCGGCCAGCTCGACGGGCAGCCCCGAGGCGGCCAGCGACGCGACGTAGAGGTCGCGCCCGCGCTCCTGCTTCTCGAGGTGGATGCGGGTGCCGATCTCCGTGTAGAACGTCCGCACCGCCGCGTCCCCGTGCTGCTGCGCGACGGCGATGGCCACCCGGACGGGACCCCACGCGTCGTCCAGCAGCCTCCGGTACTCCGGCGGCAGGTCGCGACCCTCGTTGAGGACCGACAGGCTCATCACGTGGAAGCGGATGCGCACGTCGCGTACGCGTTCCACCTCCAGCAGCCAGCGGGAGGTCATCCAGGCCCAGGGGCAGACGGGGTCGAACCACATGTCGGCGGAGGTCGTCATGCGTCCAGCTTTGTTCAGGATTCAACCAACCGCCAGGAGCGGGAGAGCCACGTCACATCACACGGGTGACCCAGGAACTCCGGGCCACCCGTGCGGCCGCCTCAGTGCAGCGGCTCCGGATCGAGCAGGACGCCGTCCGGCCCGACGCGGGCGACCGTTCCGTTCACGGTGTCTGCGTACAAGCCGATCAGGCGCAGGCGCCCGGCGGAGCCCGCGGTGGCCACGGCCGGATGGGTCGCGAGGTTGTCCAGCTGGGCCACGACGTTGAGCCGCGCCGCGTCGTCCATGGTGGACGGACCGAGCGCGGCGTGCCGGAGCCAGCCGTGCCGAGCACGCAGCGCCGCGCGGATGCCGCCGCACGGTGAGTGCCCGCAGACGATGACGGTGGTCACGCCGAGGACGGTCACGGCGTAGTCGACGGCGGTGTCCATGCCGGGATCCTCGCCGTGACGCGGCACGAGATTGCCGATGTTGCGCACGCAGAACTGGTCGCCCGGACCGCTGCCGGTGATCAGGTGCGGCACGATGTGCGAGTCGGCGCAGCCGATGAACATGTGGCTGGGCTGCTGGCCGCCCGCGAGGAGGCCGAGCACGGCGGGCGGGGCGTGCTGGGCGTGGTAGGAGCGCAGCCCGGTCTCCAGTCGCGGGGTGACGTGATGCGGGGCGAGCCAGCGGTGCACCGGCTTGCGGCGGGCGGGCCGTTTCCCGGCGGTCAGGTGATGGCTCGGATCGGTGACCGCCACGTTGCCGCCGCGCCGCCGATAGTCGGTGACCCAGCCGCTCAGCGCGGCCTGGGCCGCGTGGTCTAGGAAGTCGGCCCGCAGATCGAGGTGGACGTTGCGGCCCGGCGGGATGTCCCGCAGTACGCGAGTCAGCCGAGCCGTGGTGAAGAACAGCAGACTCCCACTGATCTTCAGATGGTCGCCGTCGAGGCTGATCTGGCTGTGGCTCAGCCGCCAGAGGCCGAGCGCGGCCGCGGTCGCGACCCCGAGCGCCACCCCGGCGACCAGATTGACGGCGACCACACCGATCGCGGTGACCAGGTACGGCAGAATCTCCCGATGGTGGCGCAGCTCCCGCACGTGCCCCGGATTCACCAGGCGAGCGCCGACGACCACGAGAAGCGCGGACAGCGCCGCGAGCGGTACCAGTTCGAGCAGCCCCGCCCCGGCGAGGGTCAATGCGGCGACCCACACCCCGTGCAGGATCGTCGACGCCCGCGTACGCGCCCCGGCCGCCACGTTGGCCGACGACCGCACGATGACGCCGGTGATCGGCAGTCCGCCGGCCAGTCCGCTGACCGTGTTCGCCGCCCCCTGGGCGAGCAGTTCCCGGTCGAGATCGGCGTGCGGACCGCTGTGCAGTTTGTCCACCGCGACCGCCGACAGCAGCGTCTCGACGCTGGCGATCAGGGCGACGGTGAGGACCGCGAGCGCGAGGCCGCCCCAGTCGCCGGTCGGCAGGACCGGGCGGGTCAGCGCGGCGAACGGGTCGCTCGGCAGGTTCAGGCGCGGCACCTGCCAGCCGAACACCGCCACCACAGCGGCCGCGGTGGCCACCGCGGCGAGCGCAGCCGGGACGCGCCGCACATACGGCAGACGCGGCCAGCCCAGCAGGACGCCGACGGTGATCGCCCCGACCGCGACGGATTCGATCCGGTCGAGGCTCAGCGCCGCCGGCAGGTGTGCCAAGTTCCGCAGCGGCGTCTCCTGCCCCGGTACGCCCAGCACGACGCACAACTGCGACAGCACGATCACTACGCCGATCCCGGCGAGCATGCCGTGCACCACCGCCGGTGGGAGGTTCAAGGCCAGCCGGCCCCGCCGGGTGAACCCGGCCGCCACCTGCACGAGACCGGCCAGCAGCGTGATCGCGCACATCGTCGCCCAGCCGTAGTCGGCCACCAAGCCGAGCACGATCACGGTCAGCCCGGCCGCCGGGCCGCTGACCTGCAAGGGCGCGCCACTCAAGCCGCCCGCCACGAGGCCGCCGACCACCGCCGCGACGAGCCCGGCGATCGGCGGCGCACCGGACGCCGCCGCGATGCCGAGCGACAACGGCACCGCCAGCAACGCCACGGTTATCGAGGCCGGCAGGTCGGCCGCCAGGAATTCTCTTCGTAAGGACATCTCCACCCCCGTTTCGGACACCCTCGCGGGTGTCTCGCACGCCCGGGCGCGATTCTTCGCATTTCGGGCATTGGCGGTGGATCGTAGCGAGACGGTCTGCGGATCGGTGGGTCGTCCGCACCGCGTGTCGCTGGCAGATTCCTGAGCGGGCGTTGCGCAGGGCGCTGGATCAGGGTTCCGGGTCGAATCTCGGCCCAAGATTCGACCGAGAACCCTGATTCAGCGCCGAAAGCACCCGTCGATGTGATGCATTTACATATCGTTGCGCAGAGATGAAAATCCCTCCCATGAGACGCTTCCTTCTCCTCCTGACGGCGCTGGTCGCCGCAGTCCCGGCGGCCTTGACGGCGGCCGCCCCGGCGCAGGCGTACGCCAACGCGTTCTTCCCGACGCAGAGCAGCGGCAACCGCGGCGCGGACGTGCTGGCGATCCAGCACCTGCTGGCGTACCACGGGCAGGCGACCGCCCTGACCGGTGTCTTCGACTCGGGGACGGTCACGAAGGTCAAGGCCTTCCAGACGGCCAAGGGGCTCGGCGTCGACGGCATCGTCGGCCCGGCGACCTGGGGCGCCCTGGTCGTGCAGGTCGGCCAGGGCGCGGCCAACGACGCGGTGAAGGCGCTGCAGGTCGAGCTGAACGCCAAGCGCAACCTCTCGCTGGCGGTCTCCGGCTCGTTCGACGCCGCCACCAACACCGCCGTACGCGATTTCCAGTCCCATGCGGGCATCGGGATCGACGGGATCGCCGGGCCGATCACCTGGAAGAACCTCGTCTGGCACTACGACTACCCGGTCTTCACGAACATGTGCGACCAGGACCCGGACGGCAACGGCACGGCGAACTGGGCCACCGCCGCCGCGATCGGTCAGGTGGAGAAGGCGGCCGCCGACTTCGGCGCGACCGGCCAGGGCAAGCTGCCGCTCGGCGACGCCGGGTTCGAGCACGGTGGTGACATCGCCGGGCACGCGAGCCACGAGGTCGGGCTGGACGTCGACGTCTGGCCCATCCGCACGGACGACGCTCAGTGCACCGCCGGGCGCATCACCTGGGAGTCGTCCACCTATGACCGGGCCGCCACCCGGCAGTTGGTGCAGATGATCCGGGCCGCCGCGCCCGGGCACATCATGGCGATCTGGTTCAACGACCCGACGCTCATCGGTGAAGGGCTGACCTCGGCGTACGAGGGGCACGACAACCACATTCACATCCGCTATTGCGAGAAGATCCATCCGAACTCGCTCTACGACTGCTGACCTGGGACGCCTCCTTCGGCGTGGTGACACGACCTGTCCTTTTTAGTGCGATTTGATCCCCGAGAGAGCCCGCGGATCGGCGGGCCCGACACATCGGAGGATCTTCGTGCGCGTACTCGTCGCGAGCGCGGTCGCCTTGGCGGCCGCGCTCGCCCCCACACCCGCCGTCGCGGCGCCGACCACTGTCGTCGTCCAAGGCTTGAACAACCCGCGCGGGCTGGCCTTCGGCCCAGACGGCGCGCTCTACGTCGCCGAGGCCGGCAAGGGCGGCAACGGCCCCTGCTTCCCCGGCCCGGAAGGCGGCGACTCCTGCTTCGGCACCACCGGAGCACTCGCCCGGATCAAGAACGGCACGCTCACCCGGGTCGTCACCGGCCTGCCGTCACTCGCCGCCCCCGACGGTTCCGGCGCGATCGGCCCGTCCGACGTCAGCTTCCTCGGCCTCGGCCTGCTCACCACCGGCCTGGGCGCGAACCCCGACCTGCGCGCTCAGCTGCCCGCCGCCGGCAAGAAGCTCGGCAGCCTCTTCACGTTCGTCCCCGGCCCGGTCACGCCCGCGCCGACGCTCAAGCGAGTGGCCGACATCTCGGCGTACGAGAAGGCGCACAACCCCGACGGCGGCGAGATCGACTCCAACCCCCAGAGCGTCGTGCCCGGCCCCGGCGGCCTGGCCGTCACCGACGCGGGCGGCAACAGCCTGCTCGGCGTCTCCGCCTCCGGCGCGATCAAGACGCTGGCGGTCTTCCCCGAGCGCGATGGCTTCCAGGCGGTGCCGACCGGCGTCGCTTACTACCAAGGGGCGTACTACGTCGCGCAGCTCACCGGCTTCCCGTTCCCCAAGGGCGCCGCGCGCATCTACCGGGTCGTCCCCGGCCACCAGCCGCAGATCGTCGCGCAAGGCCTGACCAACCTCATCGACGTCGCGATCGCCCCGAACGGCACCCTCTACGCGCTCGAGATCGCGCACGACGGCCTGCTCAGCCCGGTGCCGTCCGGCCGGCTGCTCAAAATCCGCCCGGGCCAGTCGCCGGTCACCATCGCCGGCGGCCTCGTCCTCCCCGGTGGTCTCGCTCTGCACGAGGGGTACGCCTACATCAGCGACTGCGGTGTGTGCGCCGGCGGCGGCCAGATCGTACGCGTACCGCTCTAACGGTCGCGGTGCTTCATGATCGGGTCACCGATATCTGTTGCGGGAACCGGTTTCCCGACAGGCAGCGGTGACCCGATCATGACTGACTCGTGTGCCGTCCGGAGTTGTTCAGCCATGGTTCCTCCGCTGGGTGGACGCGGTAGGTGCACGGTTGTGCAAACATGCTCGCCATGGAGATCTTCGAGGACTCGCGCGTCATCTCGCGACATGATCTGGCAGCCTGGTTGCGGGCTATCGCCGACCAGCTGGACTCGGGCGGCAAGGTGTTCTTCGGCGCCGGCGGCACCGTCTCTGTGGCCGACAACGTCCACTGTGAACTGGAAATCGAGAGCGAAGGCCCGGAGACCTCCATCGAGATCGAGGTGACCTGGGGCGGGACCGTTACCGAGTCCGACGATGCCGCCGAGGACACCGAA
>JABFYB010000671.1 GCA_013361475.1 Hamadaea sp. | reverse complement strand
CGGCGTGATCAGATCGGTTTGATCGCGACGCCGCCCCAGAACGCGTCCGGGACCTGCTCCGGTTCCCCGTCCGGCCGCCACTTCGCCACCGGGACGACGCCGTCGATGCGCCAGTCGCCGAGGAGGCGGCCGAAGGTGGCGGGGTCACGCATGTGGAATCCGGGGCCCATCATGGCCAGCGCCTCCGGGTACGCCGTCAGCTCCAGCCCGTCGAAGTCGATGATGAGGAAGCTGGCCGGTTCGACTTGGGCGTACAGCTGACGGAGGGCGCTGGACAGCTGGTCGTCGTCGAGGAAGGCGGCCAGGCCGAGGAAGACCACGCCGACCGGCCGGGTGCCCCACCCCGGCAGGTACGCCGAAGGGTCGAACCCGTTCAGCGCGGTGGCGTCGGCCTCGACGTAGTGCGCGTTGTCTTCCAGGGCGAGCAGCGCCGACCCGTGCGCGACGATCTTCGGATCGGCGTCGGTGTAGAGGACGTGCGCCTCCGGGGCGAGCTGGTGGACGTTGCCCTGGCTCGGGATGCCGGCGCCGAACACCAGGAAGTCGGTGATCCCCTGGTCGGCGACGAACCGCACAGTCCGGCCCATGAAGGCGCGCAGCGACCGGAAGATCGCCGCGCACGGCCCGTACGCCTGCTCGAACGCCTCCGCGGCGGCGATGTCCACCGGGAAGTGGTCGTATCCGCCGAGCCAGAAGTCGATCATGCGAGCGGTGCTGGGCGTCGATGGCTGCACGGTCATAGAGGCAACGTACCCGGCTCGCGCAATTCATGGTGATGCTCACGCGTGGGCCGGCGTACGGCGCACAATGGTAAGAATGTCGACGCCCGAGGAACCGGAGACCCGCTTCGTCGGCGCTGCCCGGGTGCCGTCCCGGGCGGTGGAGCCGGTGACCGCCGTGCCGTCCCCGGCGGGCCGGCCGCCGAAGCCCAATCGCGCGATGTGGTTCGCCGGAGCGGGTGCGATCGCCGTCATCGTGCTGTCGATCGGCGTACTGGTGGGCTATGCGCTGCGCCCGGCGCCGGTGGACGGCCCGCCGACGGTCACGAAGACGGCGGCGTCGCCGAAACCGCCGCCCCGTGACTCCCCGAAGACGGTGACGCAGCGGTATCTGGACGCGGTCGTCGCCGGTGACAAGGCGACGAGCGAGAAAGACCTCTGCGGTCTCCTTCGCGGTGCGCCGCAGAATCAGACGGACCTCTCGCAGTATCACGTCAACGACCTGGTCACACTGGAGGCGCAGGACGGCCGGGTCGACGGCAAGCGCGCCACCGTCCAGGTCAAGGTCGCGGTGCCGATCCTGGGCTCGACCACGTTCACCGTGGACCTCGTCGACGAGCAGGGCGCGTGGAAGGTGTGCGGCTTCGGCGCAGGTCAGTGACGGTGGGGTTGATCATGTCGCGCCGGAGGCGCAAGATGGCGCAATGTCCGAGACGACGGGGGTCAAGCCGCCCAGCCTGTGGCGGAACAAAGCGTTCACGCTCCTGTGGAGCAGTCAGGCGTTGTCCGATCTGGGCAGCTCGATGTCGCAACTGGCGATGCCGCTGCTCACCCTGGCGATCACCGGTTCACCGATCCAGGCCGGCATCGTGGGCACCGCCTCGGCCGCCGTCCGGCTTCTCTGCCAGCTACCCGCCGGTGTCGTGACGGATCGCTTCGACCGTAAACGCCTCATGCTCGTCTCCGACGCGGTACGGCTTTGTGCGTACACCTTGTTGGCCGTGCTGGTGCTGCTGGACCGGGTGTCGCTGGCGTGGATCATGGCGGTCACGATGATCGCGACGGTTTTCCACGTGGCCCACGAGAACGCGCAGTTCGGCGCGGTCCGCAACGTGGTGCCGCTGGACCGCGTGACGGAGGCGACCGCGCGGAACGAGGCTCGCGGCGCCGCGGTATCCCTGGTCGGGCCGCCGATCGGCGGCGCGCTCTTCGGCTTCGCCCGCGCGCTGCCCTTCTTCGCCGACGCCGTGTCCTACCTGTTGTCGTTCATCGGCGTTGCGCTGATCCGGCAACCCATGCAGCAGGAACGATCCGAACCGCGCGAGCATCCGGTGAAGGAATTGGCCGAGGGCGTCAAGTTCACGCTGTCGGAACCGTTCCTGCGCGCTGTCCTGCTCATCGCCCCACCGATCAACCTGGCGTTCAACGGCATGATCTTTGCGATGGTCGTGATCTTGCAGCAGCAGGGCACGCAGCCGGCGCTGATCGGCTTCGTCGAGACCTTCATCGGCGTCGGGCTGCTGGTGGGCGCGCTGATCGCGCCGCGGCTCTCCCAGCGGGTGCCGATGCGGCGGCTCATCACCGGGATCACCTGGCTGGGCGCCGCGCTGATGGCTAGCGCTGCGCTGCTGACCGGTTCGATCCTCGTCGGCATCCCGGTGGCGCTGGCCATCATGCTCGGGCCGGCCTGCAACGCCGCGCTCTTCGGCTACCAGGCCGCGGTCACCCCGGACCGCCTGCAGGGCCGGGTCATGTCCGTGATCTTCCTGCTCGCCACCAGCCTGGCCAGCGTCTCCGCCCTGCTGGGCGGCTCGCTCGTGCACTGGGTGGGCGGTCCCGCCACGGTGCTGGTGTTCGCGGGAATCATGGTGATCGCGGCGGTCGCGGCCACGTTCAGCCAAGGGGTACGCGGCATGAAGCCGTTGTCGGAGCTGCAACCGGCGACCTGAGCTCGCATTTCAAGGTGGGGATGGCGCGGCCCCGACGCGCCTGAGGGCCACGCCATCCCCGGTCTTCAGGGCAGCTGCCACACCTGGTTGGCCGAGGCGTAGCAGGTCCAGATCTGCAGCCGGGTGCCGTCGGCGGAGCTCGGCCCGGTCGCGTCCAGGCACTTGCCCGAGGCGGGGTTGACGAGGGTGCCGTTGGACTGCGCCTGCCAGACCTGGGCGCCGGTGCCGTTGCAGTCCCACAGCTGGATCTGCGTGCCGTTGGCGGTGCCCGCGCTCGTCACGTCCATGCACTTGCCGAGCGCGCGGATGGTGCCGTCGGAGCCGACCGTCCACTGTTGAGCGTTGGTGCCGTTGCAGGTCCAGAGCTGGATCGCGGTGCCGTTGGCGGTGCCCGCGCCGGAGACGTCCACGCACTTGCCGCCATAGCCGGTGATCTGCCCGGTACGCCCGGTCGGCGGGGTCGTGGTGCCGCCCGCCGCGTCGAAGATCGCCGAGACGAGTGACGTCGACCCGGTCGTGTCCTGGGACAGCTCCCAGTTCATGATGCCGCCGGCGTTGGCGACCGCCCACTGCGTCTTCCGCTTGATCGTCGGTATGCCGTTGTAGCACTGCTGAACGCCGCTGACGGTGGTGCAGTCGCGGTTGGCGTTGGCCGGGTCCATCGCCACGAGCTGGGCGTAGGTGTAGTAGCCGGGACGGCTGTAGAACGGCACACCGAGGACCGTCTTCCCGGCAGGCAGACCGCGCGACTTCCAGAAGTTCGCCGCGGCGATCGACCAGTCGTAGTTGGCGTGCGGGCTGCCCCCGTCGTACGCCATGATGTTCAGGAAGTCGACGTAGCCGAAGACGGCCGTCTCGACTCCGTAGGCCGTCGAGCCCTCCGACACGACCGCCGCCGTGAGCAGCTTGCCCCGGCTGTGCATCGCCGAACTGAGCTGCGACATCAGCTGGGTGTAATTGGCGGCCGAGGCACCGGGATCCGGGTACTCCCAGTCGATGTCGACGCCGTCGAGGGCGTACTGGTTGATGAGGTTGACGACGCTGTTGACGAAGGTCGTGCGGCTGGTCGCAGTGCCCGCCAGCGACTCGAACGCCGAATCGTTGCCGTCGTTCCAGCCGCCGATCGAGATCGACACCTTGACGCCGTTGGCGTGCGCCAGCGACACCAGCGACGACAGCTTGGAGGCGTTGTCGACCGCCCCCAGCGTGCCGTTCGAATTCGGCAGGACGAAGGCGTAGTTGATGTGCGTCAGCTTCGCGTACTGCACCGAGGTGACGCTGCCGGACCACGACGGCAGATAGCCGACGCTGCGGAACCCGGCGGGCAGCGCTGCCTGCGCGGGGGTGGCCGGACCTGTCGCCAGCGCGGTAGTGGCCAGCGCCGTCGTGACCACCGTCAGGGCGGCGGTGGCGCAGCGACGCCACCAGGGGACGGATGTGGGCATCGAGGGATCCCTTTCGCAGAGGGCCGGTGGGGGCCGGCGGTCTGAGCGAGAAGCCTCTAAATATTAGGAAACCTTAATTAAAGAATCAAGTTAAGCCTTGAAATAAGTCGCTGCGCGGGATGGCGAAGCGGGCGCGTCCCCGGAAGGGGCGCGCCCGCTGTTCTGTCCTTGGGACTATTCCGCGACGGCGTGCGGCTGCAATCCCCGCTGCGTCGGGATGAGCCGGCCCAGCTCGTCGCGGTCCGGGACCGGGTCGGCCGGCAGGTCGTCGTCGGCCAGCTCGGCGTCGACCGTCTCCTCCAGATCTTCGGCCTCGTCCACCAATGCCTCGATGACGGCGGCGGACTCCCGGAGATCGGCGAGTTCGTCGGTGCGGGCCGGGTCGTCGCGCCGCGGCAGTTCCGGCCGGGCCGACCCCTCGGGCACCGCCGGAGCGGCGTCGGCGGCCTGCACTTCGCCGGATCGCCGGCCCGCGGTGAAACCGTCGAAGACATCGCGGTCGAACAGCAGCCGTTCGCGCCCGTTGCGGTCGGGCGTCGCGGGTGCGTGCCCGTTGCGGTCGGCGAACAGGCTCGACTCCGGTACGCGCGGCCGTTCCATCGCCCGCTGCTCGGCCCCGCCGGGGACGCGTACGTGATCCTCGGAAACGGGAGCGACCATCGGCGACTCGGCCGTCGGCAGGTCGACCGGGGCGGCTGCGGCCGGGGCGTCGACGGTGGGCGGCGCGTCGACCGGGATCGTGGTGCCGTCGGGCCGCATCGCGACCATCTGGTACTCCCCCGTCTCGGCGCTCATCGCGGCGGCCGCCATGACCGCCTGCGCCGCCCGGTCGGCCATCCGCTTGGCCTCCCGCTGCAGCCGCGCCCGAACCTCCTCGGCGTGCCGCTCGGTGGCGTCCGCCTCGCGGCGGGCGTCGTTGAGCCGGTTCAGCTCGGCCGCCAGCTCCTGCTTCACCTCGACCAGGCGACGCTGCAACTCGGTCAGCTCGTTGGCCGCCACCGAACCCTGCTGGCGCGCCTCCCCCAGGCGCTGCTGGGCGTTGTCGAGCGCGGCTTGGAGCTGGGCCAGGCCCTGCTGGCGTACCTCGATCTCCTGCTGCACGGCGGCGAGCTGCTGCTGGTGTGCGGCGTTCTGCTCGCCCGCCTTGCGACGCAGCTCGGACGCGTACTGCTGGGCCTCGGCCTGCAACGCGGCGTTCTTCTGCTCGGCTTCGTTACGGAGCCGGGCCAGGTCGGCCTCATGCGCCGTACGCAACTCGGTCAGCTCCTGCTGAGTCTGCGCCCGCGCGGCCTCGATCTCCTGCTGCAGTTCCTGCCGCGCCTGTTCGGCCTCTTCGAGGCTGTTCTCGCGGGTCTGCTGCGCGTCCTGCTCGGCCTGCTCGCGCGCGGCCTGGGCGTCGGACCGGATCTTGTCGGCCAGCTCCCGGGCGTCGGCCACCGTCTTGTCGGCCTCGGCCTGGTGATCGGTGGCGCGCTGGGCGGCGGCGGTCACGATCGCCTCGGCCTGCTTCTCGGCCAGCCCGATGATCTGGTCGACCATCGTGCCGAGGTGGCCGAACGACGCCCGCTCGAGCTGCTGCGGCCGCTGGTGCAGCTCCGACAGCTCGACCCGGGCCTGCTGCAGCTGGTTGTTCAGCCGCTGGACCTGGTCGAACGCCCGCTGCCGTTCGGTGGACAGCGTCGCGAGGTCGCCCGCCACCTGCTCGACGTAATAGTCGACCTGGCGCTTGTCGTACCCGCGCATGACCTGCGTGAACGACGGACGCGACGGCCCGTCGCCTCGGTACGGCTCCTCGTTCTGGGACATTACGCGCCACCCTCCCAACGGCCACGAGCCCGCCGCGGGGACGTCGGTGGGCTCGGCGACGGACTATACCGCCCGCCTGCGGTCGCGCAACGGTACCGCCGACCGGCGGGACGCCAGCACCCCCCACCCGGACATCATCTCGGCGACTTTCGCACCCGGCTGCCCGGCCGCGGCAACGTGGCACACGCCGATCCGCGTACCCCTCGTAGGATGCCGGAGGTGCGCAGACTCGCCCTCCTCCTGTGCTTGTCCCTGGCCGGATGCGGCTCGGCCGAGCCCGCCGCGACCTGGGTCGACCCGACCGGCTCGCCGTCGGCCGGCGCGATGACCACCGCGCCGTCGTCGGCCTCGCCGTCGCCGTCCAAGCCGGCCGTCGCGTTCCTCGCGGGCAATCCGAAGGGGACGGCGAAGGTTCCCGCGGAGGCCAGGGCGGTCGACACGAGCAAGCCCGACCGCGTCGTCGGCAACGGCACGCCGGCGAGCTGCACCTCCGAGGCGGTGGTCGCGGCGGTGACCAAGGGCGGCGTCATCACCTTCTCGTGCGGTCCGGCGCCGGTCACGATCACCATGAAGAGCACCGC
>JABFYB010000802.1 GCA_013361475.1 Hamadaea sp. | reverse complement strand
CGGCCGCCGGTCGCCGGGCAGCTCGGCGGCGGCTGGGATGCTCTGGCCGTCGGAGTGGGGTCCGGAGGTGCGGCCACCGCGCTTGCCACTGGGATCGCGTTGTGGCTGCGCAACCGGTGGCGTACGCCGCGGGGCACGGTCACCGTCGACATCGAGCTGCCTGACGGGACCACCGTCCATATTGGTGCCGACGGCACCGCCGAGCCGGAGAAGGTCGTCGAGGCGGCGCTCCGCCCGTGGGCACACGACCGGTGACCCGCCGCTTCCATCCCGGCGACTCCCGTGCGGTCCTCATCGGCGCCGGAAAGTATCGCAAGCTGCCGTCGCTGCCGTCGGTGCGGACGAGCCTGGAGGAGTTGCGGTCGGCGCTGACCGATCCGCGGCTCTGCGGCCTGCCGTCCAAGCATTGCGTCACGGTGGCCGACCCGACCGACGGTAACCGGGTGGGCGAGGCGCTGGCCCGTGCTGCCGCCGACGCCACCGACATGCTGCTGGTCTACTACGCGGGGCATGGGCTCACCGGAATGAAGCGCCAGCAGCTTTTCCTCGGCCTGCGTGACACCGATCCGCAGCGACCCCAGTTCAACTGCCTGCCCTATGACGTCCTACGCGAGGAGGTGTTGGGCAGCCGGGCGAAGAACCGGATCGTCATCCTCGACTGCTGCTTCTCCGGCCGGGCCACGACGCCGTTGCTCAGCGCCGACGCCTCGACGGTCCTCGACCAGATGGACATCGAGGGCGCCTACGTGCTGGCGGCGAGCCCCGCCAACAGCCCCGCCGTCAGCGGCGAGCGCATCACCGAATTCACCCACGAACTGCTGCGCATCCTGCGCCAGGGCGTGCCGGCGTACGCCGAGAACCTGACGCTGGACACCATCTACACCCATCTGCGCGACGTGATGCGGCGGCGCAACCTGCCCGAGCCCAAACGCCTGCACACCGACGCCGCCGGGCATCTGGCGCTGGCGCCCAACCCCATGTACCCGATCATGGTCGCCCGCCGGAGGGAGGCCCAGGAGCTGGAGCGTCAGGCCGCCGACGACCGGCCGAGTCCGGCGGACGCCGCGATGACGGGCGTGGTGAATCAGGCGCGGCGGACCCAGGCCCTGCTCGATCGGCTCCTGCGGCACGTGGACGGCCTCGAACGTGACGAGGAGGATCCGGATCGGCTCGACCAGCTCTTCCGCATCGACCACCTCGCCGTCCGCATGCGACGTGCGCAGGAGAACCTGATGGTCCTCGCCGACGCGGAACCGGTCCGGCGATACCGCGACCCGGTGCCGCTCTACGACGTGCTGCGGGCGGCCCAGAGTGAGATCGAACAGTACGACCGGGTCGAGGTCGACGACATCGACAGCGCCGTGGCCGTGATCGGGCACGCGGTCAACGACGTGACGCACCTGCTCGCCGAACTCCTCGAGAACGCGACCGCCTTCTCACCCCCGCATCTGCTGGTCCGCGTACGCTGCCGGCTGCTGGGCGACCGGGCGCTGCTCGCCATCGAGGACTCCGGGCTCGGCATGTCCGCCGACTCGATCGCCGAGGCGAACGAGATGCTGTCCGGTCGCGTACCCGTCGACACGGACTCTCAGCGGCTGGGTCTGGCGATCGTGGCCAAACTCGCCCGGCGGCTCGGGATCTGGGTTCAGCTTCGCAGCGCGGAGCAGGAGAATCGCTTCGGCGGCGGCATCATCGCCGACGTCTCCCTGCCCGAGTCGCTGCTGGTGCGACGGGCCACCGCCAGAGGAACGGCCAGGGTGCCGTACGGCTCAGCACCGGCCGCCACTGAGTGAGTCACGTGGCCGACGTCGTTGTGGCATGCCAGGCCATGGCGGGGGTTCCACGGCCTGGCATGCCGGTGATGGAGCCAGGGCGGGTTACGGGCCCAGGCTCGGCGGGATCGGGTTCCAGGGCACGTTGGGCGCCGGCGCGGACAGGGCCGCGCTGATGCCCGCCGCGTACGCGGTGGTCCCCTGTTCGTTCGGATGGAACGAGGCCATGCTGGGCGACCTGTCGCCGTCACCCTGGGCGACCAGGGTCAGCCCGTTGATCCAGTTCTGGCCCAGCACCTCGCAGGCGTCATGCCTGACGAACCGGTCGTCGACCGGGGCGAAGGTCACGTTCATTCCTTCGGTGGCCCACAGATGGAGCACCGTGTCGCCCTGCTTGCGAGTCAGGTACGCCTGCAGCGGAAGGATCGCGTTGAGTTCCCAGGGCTCGACCCAGCATGCCTCGGCGTCGCTGATGTTCATCACGACCGGATAGTTCGCCAGCACGATCTTCGCCGTCGGCGCCTGCGTCTTGATCTTGCGCAGCAGGGCTTCGAGGTCGGGGATCGTATGGTCGTCCAGCTGGTCGTAGACGGTGTCCCAGAGTGCCGACTCCTGGCACATCGGCATGCCGACGCAGGTGGTGAGGACGTTGCCGAAGACGCCGCCGTCGTTGCCGCCAATCGTCAGGATGACGTAGTCCGTGTCCTGGTTCAGGACGCCGGAGTAGAGCTGCGGATATTCGTACCACTGCCCCGTGCCGTCGTAGTCGGCGCTGCCGACGCGGCCGTACCAGGGGGTGGTCAGTTGCTCGGTCACCGCCCCGGAACAGGCGACGAAGCCCAGTTCGACCGAGGAGCTCCACTGATTCTCCAGCGCGCCCACCGTCTGGGTCATGCCCGGCAGGACCAGTTTCCTGGCCCACGCGTCGGGGCTGCGGCGGCACGAGTTCTGCCACTTCCGATCGCCACCGTCGACGTTGGTCTCCGCGTAGTAGCCCGCGGCCCCCGTGGCCGCCGGGTCGCCGGTCCCCTCCCCCGATGAGTACGAGTCACCGAGGACGGCCACCTCGACGGGTTCGCGGCTCAGCGGCTGGAAGGCCATGGCGTCCCAGGCGACGTTCTCGGTCCCGTCGCCGTCGAGGGTCACGTTGGTGAGGCTGACGCTCGGCACGCCGTTGAACTTGAACGAGCCCAGCGAGACCCAGTTGTTGGCTTGGCGCTTCTGGTTGATGTAGCGCACGGCCGAACGTCCGTCGCCGAAGTGGATCGTGTATTTGGCCTGCTGGGTCCGGGCACCGTGGTCGGGCAGGTGGACCGCCACCCGCATCCAGGTGTAGATCGCGCGGTTCAGCTTCCACGTGCCGACCACTTCGAGTCGGTCCTGCAGGCCGCCCGGACTGCCCGATCTCGTGTGGCCGAAGATGAACCGCCCACCGAAGCCGGCGCCCAGCTGATGGATGTCGACCTTGGACGGCATCGTGCCGTTGGCGTCGGCGGCGAAGCTCATCGAGAACGTGCCGTCGCTGGTGATGTTCGCGCACGGGCGAACGGAGGGCACGCCGTTCACGTCCTCGTCGATGATGTACGCACCGGTCGGCGCGGCGTTGCCCGACGCCGACGCGCTGCGGCTGCAGTTCGGCGGGTAGGAGGTGCCGTTGGCCTCTTCCATCCAGGTGGAGGGGAACCGGAGGAACTCGTAGCCGCACTCGGCGCTGCAGTTCTTCCACGTCGCCGGCCGGTTGTACCAGCAGCGGAAGTCCGGGTAGCCGTTCTGGACGCTGCGGCAGGGGCCGGGGACGTCCGGAATCGCCTCCGGATCCCACGGGACCTCACCGACCAGGTCCTTGTCGCACCGGTTCGTGTCGTCGCAGAACAGGTCCATCGGCGGCTTCACGTGGTACCGGTCGTCGTCGGTGTTCCACCAGGCGCCCCGGAACGCGGGCACTTCGACGCCGGGCGCCTCGTACAGCCCCATCGGCCACGCCGCCCAGCCCATGACTCGCTCGGGGTAGGGCCACCAGTTCGGGTGCACGGCGTCGATGAAGTTGTTGTCGTGCAGGAACGGCTCTCGCTGCGGGTCGTACTTGGGGTTGGCGGGGTTGTTGTGCCAGCCGACCCCCCAGGCGCCGTTGTTCTTCGACGCGTCGGCCTGCGGGTAGAAGCCCGAGTTGTACGCCCAGACGGCGTAGAACCAGTTCTCGATGTTGACCGGGTTGCCGTTGTTGATGCGCAGCCCGGCGCTGTAGGTCTGGTTCCATTTCTGTACCAGGATCTGCAGGCCGGCGGCGATGTTGGAGGCGTAGTCCAGCGCGATCGCGTGCTGCTGTTCGGAGGTGCGCTGGCCGATCCGCATGCCGTCGGTCACCTGCATGACCCCGTAGCCGCAGTCCGCGTCGGCCATGTTGATGTCCCAGTCGTCGCCCTCGTAGCCGTTGTAGATGTCGATGCCGTAGTAGTTGCCGATGATCGGGTTGCCGGTGACGCCGGGCATGGCATACCGGGAGGCCTGCCACAGGTTGGATTCCTGCATGGCGACGCCGAGCAGGATCTGCGCCGGTACGCGGCCAGTCGGCCAGCCGGCCAGCGCCGGCGTCGGGAACAGCTGCATCGGCTTGGTGGTGGTCAGCGCGACCCGGGTCCGCCAGCCGTCCACGCCGGTGGGGTTCCACGTGGCGTCGAGGTTCTTGGTGATCGCCTGGTTCGCCGCCCATTCGACCTGCCGAGGTTTGGGCTGCATGGCTTGGCGACGGTGGTCGTTGCGGGCGATCGCGCAGGTGCGTTCGCTGGTGCTTTCGGGCAGGTCGTCGACGATGAGGTTCGCCGCGAGCGTCGCGGTCGTCGCCAGGGGAGCCAGCGCGGGTGACATCGTCTCGCCGATGCGTGTGGTGCCGGCAGCCGCTTGAGTTCCCAGACTGGTCCGAGCCCCGGCCGCGGCGGGGTGGGCCAGGTCGATGCCCAGCCGCACGGTCTGGTTGGTGGCCGGGACGGTGAGCGACAGTTCGATCGGGGCGGCTTCCTCGTCGGTCAGCGGGACACGTCCCTTGGCCCAGTCGACGTCGTGGACGAAGACCTCGGCCGTGGTGCTGGCGCCGGCGCCCGGGGCAACCTTCGGCAGGTGTTTGAGATAGCCGGCGGTGCCCCGCATCGACGCGGCGCCGACGATCGCGACCGTGCCGTGCGCGGCGGGGGCCAGGCTGAAGCCGTCGAAGGCGCCGCGGGCGACCTCTGTGGGCGTGGCCCCGGCAGGGCTGTTCTGCGCGAGCTGTGCGCGGCTCAGGCGCATCGCCGCCAATTGTTCAGGTGCGCCGGGGGCGGCCGCCGGTTGGCCGGGCGAGGAGACGCTGTTCAGATAGACAACGCCCCCGTCGGCGTCGGCGGTCAGCCGGAACGGGACGCCGCTGGTCCGGGCGACCAGCCCGATCTTCCCGTCCTCGACCCGCACGATGTGCGCGCCCTTGGCCGCCACGATCCGGGTCCGGCTCACCGGGATCGCCGAGGTCACCTGCCCGTCCAGCTCGACCGGCTTCGCCACGACCTTGCCGTTGCGCGTGTCGACGACCGCCAGCCGCGTCCGCCCCTGGTCGTCGCGGGCCTTCGCCTGGGTCAGCACGGCCAGGTCGTCGGCGCCGCACCCGGGGTTGAAGTAGGCCAGGGAGGCGGTGACGCCCAGCTTGGTGACCTGGCCGGTACGCAGGTCGACCACCGCTGCGAAGCCGGCCCGGTCGAACAGATCGGGCTTGTTGGAAAACGTCCGGGGCGCGTAGACGGCGACCACCTTGTCACCGGAGGAGGTCAGGCAGGCCTGCCCGATCCACTGGTCGACGTCGACCAGGCTCTCGCGCAGCGTCGCGACGACCCGCCAGGCGTAGCCGTCGGCCGCGCGGGCCGTCAGGATGTGCAACCCGCGCCCGTCGGCCGCGGTGGCCCAGGCGAGGTCGGCCGAGGTCTTCCACCGCGGGGTGAGGACGCGGTCGCGGTCACGTTCGGGGACTACCTGGGGTACGCGGCTGTCGCTGCCGGACGTCGCGCCGGTCGGCGCAGTGGCGGGCTGCTCAGCGTGCGCGGCCGTGGTGGGAATGCTGAAGATCGCGGCCGCGAGCAGCAATGCGGCGTGCTTGCGGGCACGGATGACCGTCGGACGGGTCTGCATGTGCGTCTCCGGGGGTGGGGAGGGCTTACGGGGGCTCGCGTTCACGCCGTCGCGCTGCGGCCGGTCCTGGGCTGCGGCCGGTCTTGGATCGGCGGAGTTCGGCCCGATGGCTGCCGTCGAGCGGGGCAACCGTGGAGCAGGGGGTGCGAGCCCGGCCGTTCGCCGGACCCGCATCCCGAACTGCTCAGAGGCCGAACCACATCATCCTGATGGCCCGGTCGAACCCGAGCCAGGTGTAGTAGCCGGGGGCGCCGTCGATCGGGCCGGTGTATCCGCCGCTCCGCTTGGCGATGGTCTGGATGCCCATGTACGTGTACTTGCCCGGGTAGCCGTCGATCGGACCGCTGTAGACCTTCTCGGCCGTCAGGTACCGCTGGACGCCCTTCCACGTGTTGACCCCGGGGTATCCGTCGGCGGGTCCGGTGTAGCCGAACGTCGCCGCCGGCCCGGCCTGGATGCGGCACCACATCGGCATGTCGGTGGCGCTGCCGCTGTTGGTCAGGCGGTACATGTTGTCCTTGCAGAACTGTGTGGTGTAGGAGTTGCCCGCCTGGGCCGGCGTGGCGACAGTGAGGCCGGCGAGC
>JABFYB010000050.1 GCA_013361475.1 Hamadaea sp. | reverse complement strand
CCAAGAGCGTGCCGGCGATCAGCACCACGAACACGGCCAGCCCACCGGCGACGAACCCGGAATGATCACTCGGCTCGTCGGCTCCGGCCTCGACCAAGGGATGCGCGGACTCGCCGGCGCTCGTCACCTCGACTGGTACGCCGGACGGCGAGATCACCAGCGTGGGCGACGCCGACGGGCTCACGGACGGCGATGGCGATCGCGACGGCGTACGCGACGGCGTCGTGCGCGACGTGGTGCTCCCCGACGACCCGGAGGTCCCGCTCGCGTAGCACCCGTTGACCGTGATCTTGAGCCGGAAGTTGTTGTTGATCTGATTCTGGTCCGACAACGCGGTCGCCGTGCTCTCGCCGGGACCCTCGTAGCCGAGGGCGTACCCCTTGTCGCAGCGGTCGATGCGCAGGGAAAGCTTCACCGTCGCCGTCGCTCCGACCGCCATGTTCTCCTTGCGGCAGGTGAACGACGTGCCCGCCTTCACGCAGCCGACGCCACCGGCGTACGACATGCCCGGCGGCATGCGGTACGCGCTCAGCTCGATCCAGGGCTGCACACCCGGGCCGTTGTTGCGGATCGTGGTGGTGACGGTGACGACCTGGCCGACGTCGCCTCGCGGCGTGGTCGAGGAGATCGCCATGTCGGCCACGTCCGGCTCGCCGGCGATGGTGATCGATCCGGTCGCGTCCGGATCGGTCGGCGTCGGGCTGCCGGTCAGGTGCAGCTTCACCGTTCCGGCCCGGCCCGCCGGCGCTCCCGCGACCGCCTGGAAGATCGCGTACGCGGTCTTCTTGGTCTTGGACACCGTGCCGAACTTGCAGGTGATCTTGGTGCTCGTGAACGTGCACGGCCCGTCCGCGCCGACGACGCGTACGCGGGCGGAGACCGCCGACGCGTCCAGCGTCACCACGGCATTGGTGATCGCCGTGGACCCCCAGGCGAGTACGCCGATGGGCACCCGAGTCGGCGAACTGCTCCCGATCGAGGTACCTATGCCGCTGCCGTAGGTCACGAAGAACGGCGCCGCTCCGGCGGTGGCCGCTTGCGCGGCGACCGGCGCGGTCAGCGTACCGGCGAAGATCATGAGTAGCACGACGACAGCCCGGCGGACCATCCGCATCCCTCCCCGTGTATCGATGCGGTGCCGATGGTAGACCAGGCTGCCCGGTCAGCGGAGCCCGGTCGGGCGGCGCACGACGGAGCGCCCGCCCCTCCGATGGAGGTGCGGGCGCTCATCCGTGATCAGCGACGGCTGTCAGGCGGCGTCGAGCGCCGCGGTGATCTGGCGGGTCATGTCGGCCAGGACGGGGCTGACCGGCCGGCCGTCGAGCGCCGACTCGAGCGCCACCAGGACGATGCCCCGGTAGCTGTCCGCCTCGGCCGGGGCCTGCGCCTTGAGCAGGCTCATCGCCTCGGTCAGCGCGGGCAGCACCCGATCGGCCAGCTCGGCGACCGACTTGCCGCTCAGGTCCATGCCGCCCTTCTTCTCGGCGAGCACGTGCCCGACCGGGCCGGTGGCCGAGGCCAGGGCGATCGAGCCGTTGGTGGCGATCTTGTGCGGCGAACCGCCCACCGCACCGGCGGCGGCCAGCAGGGACACCGCGCCGTACGCGCCGGTCCGCAGGGTCTGCTTGTCCTGGGCGGAGAAAGTGATGGACATGTCGTGCTCCTTCGTCGTAGCGCCTGCTTCGTTCTCGATGCGTCTACGATCGGCCGCCGACCTGTCACGAGACCGTCGCCGGGCTGTCACGGCACCTGACATGGCGGCCGGCCCGGCTGGACCTCGACCGGCACTAGCGGTCCACGACCCGGCCCCACCGCCAGGCCACACCGACGGAGCAGGTCACCAGCACGAAGCTGCCCACGACGTCGAGGACGTAATGGTTCGCGGTGGTGACCACGACGACGATCATCAGCACCGGAAAGAGCCACGCCAGCAACGCCCACCGCGGACGGCGTACGCGAAGCGCGGACCAGACCGCGTACGCGCACCACAACGACCAGGCCACGTGCAGGCTGGGCATCGCCGAGAAATGATTGTGGTCGTCATTCGGATCCCGCGTGGCCGGCCCCCAGAGCGGGTCGTACTCGGCGACGATGTCGACCACGCCGGGCAGTACCAGCCGTGGCGGCGCCATGGGCAGCGCCCAGAAGACCGGCAATACCAGGATCGTCATGGCGACCAACGCGCGCCGCATCCGGCGGAAGACCTCCGAGTGCCGCAGATATGTCCACACCAGAACGCCGAACACCACGACGTAGTACGAGCGGTAGTAGATCACCGCCGGCTGGATCAAGTCCGGATGCCCGGTGAGCCACTGGTTCGCCGCCGGCTCGACGTCCACGTGCAGCGTGCGTTCGACTGCCCGCAGCGTACGCGCGTGGGCGAACGCGGAGGCCGGATCCTTGCCCAAGGCGTTGTGCAGGCGGGTGAAGAGCCACAGCCAGACGGCCACTCCGCCGAACGCGACCACGACGGCCCGGACTTCGGGCAGCCGAGAACGGAGTGCCATCCACCTCACCCGACCACGTCGACGGTCGCGGTCGCGCCCGGCCCGCTCTTTCCCACGGCCAGGACCAGTTCCCACCCCAGGTCCACCCGGCTGCCCGGCTCGGCCGAGATCGTGCCCCGCATCTCGAACCACACGCCGGTGAGCGCCGGGATCTTCGAGACGCCGCAATGAAGGCCGCCGAGCCGCACGGGATACGGGCCCACGCCGGTGACCCGCACCGCGTATGCCGGACAGGGCGCGAGATCGACGTCCTTGCCACTGGGATTGTGCAGGACGACGTAGTAGGTGAACTCCTTGCCGCTGCGGACTTGAGCGGGTGCCCGGACCGCGACGCCCAGCGTCTCGCGAGGGCCGGGCACCGGGGGCCGATTCTGGGCGAGGACCTCCCAGACGACCTGCAGCCCCCGGCAGTCGCCACGGACCCGGTCGTCGAGCCGGATATGCGTGGAGCCGCCGGCGAAGGAGAAGTCCAGATCCTTGTACTCTTTCGCGCAGGTGGCCGGCGCGACGATGGACACCAACACGCCGTCGCCGGGCTGCACCAGCGCCGAAAGCTCGCCGGGCGACGACGTCCGCACTGTCGTTCGCCGCCCGTCAGGGGCGCTGACGGCGAGTCTCGGCTCACCGGTGATGACACAGGCCGCGTCCCCTTGGTACTCCAGCACGTAGGTCACATCGTCCGGCCCGTTGACCCACCGGATCGGGGATCCGGTCGCAAAATTCCTCGGCGTGCACTCGGCCGCCTGTTTCGCCGGCGAAGGAGACGGCTCGACGTAGGGCATGTTCTGCCAAGGAACGACGATCGCGTTCGACGGCAGGTCGATCCCTGGACCGGCCGGGGAGACCACCGGCCCGCCGATCGCCAGAACCGTCGCGAAAGAGGTCAGCGATCCGAACGCCCGCGCGACCCAGCGACGCCCCCGTCGAACGCGCATCCCCGCGTGCACCCTGGACACCGCGTCAGGCCAGGACGGCAGCGCGTACCTCGGATCATGCAGCACCCGCCGCAGCTCGTCCTCGAGGTCAGACATGCTCCCCGCCTCCTTCCAAGGCGACCCGGCTGGGCAGCGCCGCCCGCAGCCGCGCCAACGCCCGCGAGCTGTTGCTCTTGACCGTCCCGACGGCACAGCCGAGGACCTCCGCGACCTCCACCTCGGTCAGATCTTCGTAGAACCGCAGCACCAGGACCGCCCGTTGCTGACGAGGCAACGTCGCGAGCAACCTCCACATCGCATCGTCCGGCGGGTCACCCTCCGGGCCGGCCCGATCCGGCACCACGTCGGTGAGCACCTCGCGTCTCCTGCGCCGGATGCCGCTGACGAACCCGTTGACGATCGCCCGCCGCACGTACGCCTCCGGCATGTCCTGACGTCGCACGCGCCGCCAGGCCAGCCCGGTTCGTTCCAGCGCGTCCTGGACCAGATCGGCGGCCAGATGCGGATCGCCGGTGAGCACATGTGCGAACCGCAGCAGCGCGGTATGGCGCGCCCGGATGAAGTCGTCGAACTCCTCCGTGGCCGGCCACGCCGCGGTGATAGGCGTCTCCCCGTTCACACGTCCTAGACGGTCGACCGCCGTGGAGGGTTGCATCCGGTACGGACAGCGGTACGGAGCCCCGCCCGGCACCTGAATTCCGTACGCACCCCGATGCCCGCAGACCGCGTACTCCCTAGGTTTCCAGGCAGTCTTCCTCTTCTCTGGCAACCTCTAGGAGTTCTGATGTCGATGCGTTGGGTGGCGGTGGCGGCGATCGCGATCGCGCTGACGGCGGGCGCGAGCGGGTGCGGCGATTCGACCGAGACGGGCGGCTCCGGCACCGGCGCCGGGGCCTCCTCGGCCGGCAAGGACTCGAAGGCGAAGGGCGTCAAGGCGTGCGACCTGCTGACCCCGGCCGACGTCGCCGGGCTCCTGGGCGCCGACTCGCCGAAGCCGTCCAAGCAGTCGGCCAAGGAATGCGTCTACACCAGTGGCACCAAGCTGGCGCAGATCGCCGTCGAACCGGGCACCTTCGACCCGTCGATCCTGGAGACGGCGTTCCGGGGCCGGGCCGAGAAGGTCGACGGGCTGGGCGACGTCGCGTACACGTTCAAGAATCAGGCCATCGGCCAGACCCACGTCTGGGCCAAGGGCCAGTACCTGACGCTGTCGGTCTCGGCGACCACGGCCGACGACACCGTCGCGGCGTCCAAGCAGCTCGCCGTGGCGGCGGTCGGCCGGCTCTGAAACCAGATCCACGGTGTGGCCCTCGCGGGTCACACCGTCAGCTGTCGTCAGGAAACGACGTAGTCGCGGCCGTTGAAGGTGGCCAGCCAGATCTCGATCGTCGACGGTGCTCCTGTCGCCCGTAACTCCACGCAGACCTCGTACGGGTTGAGCCAGCCGACGCGGCGGCATTCGAATTGCGGTGGTGCGAAGGAGTACCAGGTGGTCTGCCAGCCTTTCGTCTGCTCCAAATGCTGTCCGAGGCGGCGGATCAGCTCCGCCGGGGTGTCGGCGGACTCGACGGTGAGGCGGCGGGTGCAGGTGTTGGCGCAGCCGGTCTCCTCGTGCACCACGGTCATACCCGCCGGTAGCGGGAGTACCGCGTCCCGCGGCGGCACCTTCTCCTGCCCGACGACCGGGATCGCGAGCGTGATGGCCACACCGAGCAGCCACACCAGCGCGCCTGGCAGCAGCCGTGCGCCGACCTGCGCGAACTGTCTCGCCTCGTACGCCGCCGCCCCGGCCACGAGCAGTCCGGCCCCGACCAGGTGCCACCGAAGACCGTCGTCGATCGTCGGTGGGCTGGCGTAGCTGCCGAGGCTGACGGTCCAGACCGACCATGCCAGCACCCACGCCGCCAGCAGGACGCCGATGCGCCAGGCGTACGGGCGGCGGCGGGCCAGCAGCGCCCAGGCGATCGGGAAGACGAGCACGATGGGCACGATCACGGCGACCTCGCCCGGTTCGAGCAGCTCGTCGGCGATCGGAGCACCGGGCTGCAGGATCGGCCACACCGGTGCGGTGGCGACGAGGGAGGCCGCCACCGGGAGCAGCCGGGACAGCAGGTCACGCGGGTTCACGGGACCTTCGACGCGATCACCGCGGAAATGGTTGCGCCGCCCCGGATTCATGTATAACTGTCCACAGTCTTCCTCAACCCCTGCGGCGGCCGGGGCTACTCGACGAATTGGACGTTGTGGTGGCTCTCAATCCGATCCCGGATCTGCTGGACGCGCTGCGGGCAAGCCTCGCCGGACTCGACGACGGCCGCGTCGCGGAATACATTCCGGAACTCGCCCACGCCGACCCCACCTGGTTCGGGCTCGCGCTGGCCACGCTCGACGGCCACGTCTACGCGAGCGGCGACGCCGACCGGCCGTTCACCCTCCAGTCCGTGTCGAAACCCTTCGTGTACGCCTTGGCGCTGACCGATCGCGGGCTGGACGAGGTCGTCCGGCGCGTCGGGTTGGAGCCCAGCGGCGAGGCCTTCAACGCCACCCGGCTCGAGCCCGGCACCGGCCGCCCGCCGAACCCCATGGTCAACGCCGGGGCGATCCTGACGGCGTCGCTGGTGGCAGACGGATTCCCCCGCGTCCTCGCCGGGCTCGGCGCGTTCGCCGGTCGCGTACTCGGGGTCGACGAGCGGGCGTACGAGTCAGAGGTCGAGACCGGCGACCGCAACCGGGCGATCGCCTACCTGATGCGTACCGCCGGATCTTTGCAGGCCGACGCCGAGCAGAGCGTGCGGCGATACTTCCGGCAGTGCGCGGTCCAGGTGACCGCGCGCGACCTGGCGGTGATGTCCGCGACCCTGGCCAACGGGGGCGTCAACCCGGTGACCGGTGAGCCGGTCGTGACCCGCGACGTCGCGTCGCACGTGCTGACGGTCATGGCGACCTGCGGAATGTACGACTTCGCCGGGGAATGGCTGCTACGGGTGGGTCTGCCGGCCAAGAGCGGTGTGAGCGGGGGAATCGCCGCCGCGCTGCCGGCGCAGCTCGGCATCGGCCTGTTCAGTCC
>JABFYB010000649.1 GCA_013361475.1 Hamadaea sp. | reverse complement strand
CAGGCGCAGCGGGGTGAGGACGGCAGCTCGGCTCGGGATGACGCGCCGAGCGGCGGCCTGGTCGTCCACATCGCGCTGGTCGGCCAACCCGTAGTGGGCTGACCTAGATCTTGCGGTTCTTCACTACTGTCTGGCTGTGGGCGCACAGACTGCGAAGGCCGAGCCGAAGCGGCCGCGTCGCCGATGGTTCGTCATGCCGCTCGCCATCGCGCTGACGGCGGCGTCGGCCGGTTCGCTCGGATGGTACGCGGCACGGCGATACGGCGAGCCGGCGCGACCGGACGGCGCCGGTCCGGCCGCGCGGGCCCGATGCCGCACCGTCGTGGAGCGTGAACTGGTCCGCCGGGCCGGGCATCCGCTCCAGATCGGCTTCTCCGATACATATCTCGTGGGCGACGACGAGTACGGCCGGCACGCAGCGTGGGTGGAGGGCGACGCCACCCCGGACGGTCAGGCCCACACTAGTTATCAGTGCTCGTTGTCCGGCTACGACCGCGAGACCAACACCTGGGGCAGCGTGACGATGACCGTGTAGACCCGGTCCGCCTCCGTCACACGCGTACGCCGACGCCCGCGATGATCTCATTGGCCTGAACGCGGCTCAGCTGCGCGCCCTGTGCCACGAGTTCGCGCAGGACAGCGGGTGGCAGCGCGTCGCGTACGGCGGCGGCTTCGCGTGGGCCGTCGATCGGGTCCATCAGTTCGGGCGAGAAGCCGATGTGGCCGCCGAGCGTCTGGACGGCCCCGAGGAGCAGCGCGCCCGGCTCGGGACGGCCGCTGCGGGCGAAGGCGGCGGCCGTGGTGTGCGCCAGGACCAGCCACGCGGTGAGGTCCAGGTCCGCCTCCAACGGGCCGACGATGTCGGCCGCCATGGCCAGCGCGGCTTCCGGCTCGCCCGCGTCGATCGCGGACTTCATCGCGGTCCAGGCCGCGGAGCCGGTCGCCCATCGATGGCCGCAGCCTTCGCCGATCTTGATCGCGGTGGCGAGGTCGGCGCGCGCTCGCGCGGTGTCGCCGCGCAGGCGGTGGACATTGCCCAGGATCATCAGGCTTTCCGTCTGCAGCCACGGTACGCGGAGAGCCCGCGCGCCTCGCTCGGCCGTCACGGCGTGGGCGTACGCGGTGTCGAGGTCGCCGAGCAGGGCGCGGAAGTGCCCGAGGTGCATCACCGCATATGTGGTGGTGAGCCGGTCGCGGGCGCGGCGGGCCGCTTCGTGCGCCTGTTCGGCGGCGCTGATGGCGGTCGCCGCGTCGCCCCGCAGGTAACTCAGTCCGGCGACCGCGAGCAGCGCCCGCGCGCGCAGCGAGTCGGGCGCGTCGCGGGCCAGGTCGAGCGCCGACTGCAACCAGGTGAGGCCTTCGGTGATGTAGCCGCGCCGGTACCAGAACCAGTGCAGGGCGGCCGCGATGCGCAGTGCGGTGCGACCGTCGCCGTCGAGCAGGGCCGAGGTGAGCGCCGCTCGGGCTTCGGCTTGATCGGATTCCAGGCGGCGGATCTCGGCGTACGCCTCGAAGCCACGCAGACCGGATTCCGCGGCCTCGACCCAGCCGGTGACCCAGACCCGATGTCGTGCCGCGAGTTCGGCGGTGTCGCTTGTGGAGAGTTTGGCGGCGGCGAACGCGCGCAGCGCGGTGAGCATGCGGTAGCGGCGTGGCCCGGCGCCGTATTCGACGCGCAGCAGCGACTTTCGCACGAGCGCCGCCACCGACGGCAGCGCGTCGGGGGTGGCGGTGACCTGGGCGGCGGCGTCGAGGTCGAAGCGTCCGGCGAACGTGCTGAGCCGTTCGAAGAGGGCTTGTTCGGCGGGCGGCAGCAGGTCGTAGCTCCACGCGATGGCCTGGCCGAGGTCGCGATGGCGCGAGGCGCGGTCCGGTTCCGTGACCGGCGGCCCGGGGAGCCCGGCGGCGATCTGGCTGAGCGACAGCACCCGGCATTGGGCCGCGGCCAGCTCGATCGCCAGCGGGAGCCCGTCGAGCTGCACGCAGATCCGGTCGATGAGCGCCGACTCGTCCGCGTCGGGCGCCCAACCGGGCAGGACGTTGGCGGCGCGGTCGGTGAAGAGCCGGTGCGCGTCGGCGGTCATCGGCGGCAGGTCGACGATGACTTCGCCCATGATGCCCAGCGCTTCGCGGCTGGTCGCCAGGATCCGCACGCCGGGACATCGGGTCAGGGTCTGGGCGCACCAGTCCCGAACCGCGTCGACGAGGTGCTCGCAGTTGTCGAGCACGAGCAAGGTCTGCCGCGCGGCGAGCACGTGGGTCAGCGCTTCGACGGGTACGCCCAGCGTCCGGGCGATCTGCGTGGCTACGAGGTCGGGCTGCCGCAGGTCGGCGAGGTCGACGAACCAGGGGCCGTCCGGGCCGGGGTGGCGGTGGGCGGTCTCGATCGCGAGCCGGGTCTTGCCGATGCCGGCCGGGCCGGTGACGGTGACGAGCCGGGCGGTGGCGAGCGCGCGCTCGGTGGCGGCGAGGTCGTCCGCACGGCCGATGAAGGAGGACACCGGATGCGGGAGGTGCGGAATCGTTTCCGGTGACGCGACGGAAGCGGGCGCGAGCTGCGAGTCGTGCCGCAGGATCGCCGTACGCAGATCGCGCAGCACCGGGCTCGCGTCGAGTCCGAAGCTGTCCGCGAGCAGGTCCTCAGCGGTACGCAGGACGTCGAGCGCGTCAGTCTGCCGCCCGGCCCGGTAGAGGGCGAGGGCGTAGAGCCGCCAGCCGCGTTCGGCGAGCGGCTGCTCGGCGGCGTACGCGTGCAGGTCGCCCAGCACTTCGTTGTGCCGCCCGAGGTCGATCAGCGCCTCGAAGCGGTCGAGCGTCACGGTGTCGTGCGCCTGGTCGAGCCGGCGGATCTCCGCGTCCAGGAAGCCGAAGCCGTCCAAGTCCCCGTACGCCGGACCGCGCCACAGCGCGAGCGCCTCGTCGAACGCGGCCAGTGCGGGACCGCAGTCACCGTCGCGAAGCAGCCGGGCGCCGTCGGCGGCCAGCCGGGCGAACTCGGCACTGTCGACGCCGGCGGCGTCCACCCGGAGGGCGTACCCGTTGCCTTCGGTGGTCAGCACGCGGGCGACCGTCCGAATCCGCCGGCCCGGTTCGAGGACCCGCCGCAGTTCGGCGATGTACGCGTGCAGCGTGGTCAGCGACGGAGCGGTCTCGCCGTCCCACACGTCGTCGATGATGCGCCCGGTGGAGACCGAGCGCGGCCGCGCCAGCAGCAGGCTGGCCAGGACGGCCCGCTGTTTCGGGCCGCCCAGGGGAACCTCGGCGCCGTCGACACGGACGCTGAGGCCGCCGAGGACTCGAATCTCAACTGTGGACATGGGAAGGGAAAGTACGGCCTGGGACCCGGTTCGTTCCATCGCTTTCGTTGCATCGTCGAGAAATCGACAGCCCCAGCGTGGCGTGCGTCACGGCGCCCAGGTAGCGGCATTGCCGTCGATGTCTGACCCAAGTCGTTCCCAAGTCGGGTCGGCTGTCCTGGCGAAGCGAGCACGACCGTGCCTCGCCACCTAGAAGGGACGTAACGTGAGACTCACGGCCAACCTGCGAAGGGTCGCCATCGCGACCACTCTCGCGGTCGCCGCGGTGTTCGCGGTCAGCAATGCCGCGTACGCCGACCCGGTGGACGTCGAAGCGCAGCGACTGCGCGACGACCTGTTCGTCGCATCGGTGCATTCCCGCACCCAGGACGCGCAGGGACTCAAGGATCTCGTGCTCAGCGCCGAGATGCTCGGCTACCACCAGCGGTTCCCGACCAAGACCAAAGACGAGATCCTGGCGCACGCGGCGCTCATGAGCCAGTGGTACGACGGCCACCTGGACGGCACCGACTTCGCCCTGCAGACCTATGAGGCGCTGCCGCACGTGCTGACCATGATGTCGGCCTGGCCGCAGGCGGCCGTCGCCGCGCCGATCATGAAAGAACTGCTCGAGATGACGGTCGCGCCGGTGGGCAAGGCGTACGGCGAGCGCATCGATCAGGTCGCGACGGCGCAGTTCTCCTACGACCAGTTCGAACGGTTCTACCCGGTGCAGGACATGATCTGGCGCCGGATCACGACCCAGGCGCAGGGCGATCCGACCTTCGCGGCCGCGTGGGACGGCAACTTCGGCTCCCGGCTGGGTGTGCTGTCGACCGCCACGATGGACCAGCTCGCCGCGGACCCGGCGATCGCCACCTGGATGAACGTCAACGCGCTGCTGGAGCACGCGGCCAACACCGAGGGCTACATCGCCGAGGCGCGGACGCAGATCGTCTCGGCGATCACCCGGCTGGAGACCCAGAACGCCCAGCTCATCGGCCAGGTGGGCCAGCTCGGGCAGCTGTACCCGGTGACGTCCACGACGACGCCGCCGAGCCCGGGGACGTTCAGCACTCAGCGGCAGGCAGCCGTCGATCGGCAGAAGGACATCGACGCCGCCGGCATGGCGATCCAGGCGCTGGCCACGGCGCTCGGCTTCGCCGACCCGACGGCCGGGCGGATCGTCGGCGGAGTCGGCAAGTCGCTGATGCAGGTGGCGACCGCGATCAACAAGTACATCCCGTCGATCGCCGGTCTGAGCCTCACGCAGGCGCTGACCTCGATGAGCACGGTGGCGCTGACCGGCAACATCCTCGGCGCGATCGGTGCGCTGCTGCCGGTCTTCGCCGACGGGCCGACCCCCGACCAGCTGCTCATGGACGAGATTCACCGGCTCCGTGACCAGGTGGGCCAGCTGGCCACCACGATGACCTCCCGGTTCGACCGCGTCGATCATGCGCTGACTGTCATGTACGGGGCGATGCTCAGCCGGTTCGACGAGGTCATCGGTCTCCAGCACGCGACGCTCGCCGAGCTGACCTACCTGGAGCAGGAGCTCTACGCCCTCAACGTCAAGGTCGACAACTGGGGTACGGCCATCGTCCGCGCGCTGGCGAAGGCCGAGATGCACGACGCCATCGTCGCGATCAACTGGGGTGTGGGCCACAAGTACACCTACAACGAGCCGATCCAGACCTATGGCGAATACCAGGACGTGGTGAACGAGCTGGACGTCATGGCCACCACCTACAAGGCGTACAACACGGTGTTCTTCCCGTTCGTCGAGTCCCAGTACCAGGACCTCGACCCGGTGACGATCACGCGCGCCTTCGACGACGACGACACCGGCCCGGCCACCGCCATCGACTATCTCGACTGGTACGCGGCCACGTACTACGGCGGAACGCGGTCCTCGGACACGAAGCCCGCCGCGATCGGGCCGTGGACGACGTCGGCACGGGCGTACGCCCGGATGGTGGCGGAGAACCCGAACTACGCCGTCCAGGTCAGCGAGACCCAGACCAACGGGATCCTCGCCAAGGGTCAGGGCATTCTGGCCGCCGCCCGGCGGTTCAGCGCGCCTCGCTCCACACCGGACGCTCAGGGCAACCGCACCAACGCCCTGTTCACCAACGCGATGGCCGAGTACCGCACCGCGTTGCAGTCGTTCTCGGCGGAGCTGGGCGCGATCCGGGGCGCCAACCCGGACAACAAGATCTACAACATGTTCGGCACCGCCGACCAGCCGCTGAACACGGCGGCGCAGCTCACCGATCCGGCGAAGGTCGGCCCGTGCACCGGCGCGACGCCGTCGCTGACCCGGCCGTCCACGATGTCGATCACCCAAGCGCCCAGCGCGCTGCAGTTCGCCAAGTACGCCCACCCGCAGCAGCCCTCGGTGCGGCTCTGCTACACGGCCAGTTTCGCCAACGTGGAGACGGCCGAGGACTACAAGTTCAACCACACCTACGCCGACCTGGACATGACCTTCAAGATCAAGGTCACCTGGGGCGGCCAGGAATGGGACTACCGCACCTGGCACTCGTCGTGGTACCTCGGTGAGATCTGCCGCAGCTACGTCACCGGTGCACCCGGCGGCTTCTGCAACAACCTCACCTACTACCTGAACAAGTGGGACGCGTCGTACCTCGCCGGGTTCACCGCTGGGGCGACGACCCAGACCGACGAGACCCCGGCGACGTACGCCCGCAAGCGGATGAACGAGTACCTCACCGGGCGGCAGAAGGCGTACTACAACGCCGTCGTCACCGCCCTCGCGTCGCCCAACGTTCCGCTGTTCGCCGCCAACACCCGCCTCACCCGAGCGGTGGCGATGCTGCGGGCGTACACGCAGGTCGGCTTCGCCAAGGCGATGAGCCAGGACGAACTGCTCGGCCTGCTCACCGTCGGCGGCGAGCGACTGCCGTCCGACCTGTACGGCATCAACACGATGAGCCAGGCGTTCCTGCAGGCGCAGACCAACTACGCCGGCTGCGCGCTGACCGGGCCGGGCGGGGCGTGCGCCGAAGGCGCGCAACTCGTCGACCCGATGGCGAACCAGGCGACCGTCTGGAACGGCTGCACCGCCAACGGCGCTCCCGGCGCCAGCGGCGACCCCGTGGGCGACTGCCTGCTGGGGATCGGCCAGCACCGCACGAACGTGCTCGCCACGCGGTACGAGGCGCACTCGCGGGAACTGGCCGCCGGTGCGTACACCGAAGGCC
>JABFYB010000327.1 GCA_013361475.1 Hamadaea sp. | reverse complement strand
AAGTTCGGCAACGACGGGGCGGACGAGAACCTCAACCCGTACGCCTGGACCAAGGCGAAGAACATCGAGTACATCAAGAACTTCGCGGCCTGGTACGGGCTGGACTTCGCGATCACGTACTTCTACAACGCGTACGGGCCGATGCACATCACCGAGGGGCGCTACGCGACCGTCATCGGCATCTTCGAGCGGCAGTACCTCGCGGGCGAGCCGCTGACCGTCGTCGAGCCCGGCACGCAGACCCGCGACTTCACTCACGTGGACGACATCGTCCGGGGTGTCGTGCTGGCGGCCGAGAAGGGCTCCGGTGACGGCTACCTGCTCGGCACCGGGCGGGAGTGGCCGTTGCTGGAGGTCGCGCGCATGTTCGGCGCCGAGATCGAGATGGTGCCCGCGCTGCGCGGCGAGCGTACGCGGGGCCGGGCCGACACCAGCAAGGCGGCCACGCTGGGCTGGGAGCCGACGGTGAAGCTGAACGAGTACATCGCGGACTTCGTCGCCCGCCACCGGCGCGGCTGAGCCGGGAACACGGCTAGTCGAGCAGGTCGCGCAGTTTCAGCACGGTGTTCCAGTTCCGGGCGGTCGCGACCAGCCCGGGCAGCCGCTTCTTCCACCAACCCGGCGTGAGCTTGGTGTTGGCCTGCCCGTTGGGGTGCCACGAGTGGATCTCCCGCTCGCCGGCCAGCACCACCTCCGGGGCGTACGCGGCGGTGTCGTCGTCGGCGAACAGCTTCGCGTCGGGCTTGCCGTTGAGGAAGGTGACGAGCTGGTAGGAGGGCTTGTCGGCGATCCCGGCCAGGGGATTGGCGGCCACGATGCGGTCCAGGTCGGCCCGGGTCACCACGACGCAGCCGATCACCCGGCCGTAGCGCTCCTCGAGGGCCTGCTCGATCTGCCCGGCGAGCTTCTCCGGGGTTCCCTTCGGGGCGTCGAAGACGGCGTTGCCGCTCTGGAGCAGGGTCTTCACGTTCGTGAAGCCGAGACCTTCGAGCAGCGCCCGGAGGTCGGCCATCGCGACCTTGTTGCTGCCGCCGACGTTGATGCCCCGCAGGAGGACCGCGAACTTCGCCATGGACGCGATCATCCCACGCGCACTCGGTGTCACCCCTATGGCCTACGGTGGGGTCATGCGACTGGCGACCTGGAACGTCAATTCGGTCAATGCCCGCCTGCCGCGGCTGCTCGAGTGGCTGGAGTCCGTCCACCCAGACGTCGTCTGCCTGCAGGAGACGAAGACGGCCGAGTTCCCGGTCGCCGAGGTGGAAAAGCTCGGCTACGAGACGGCCGCCCACGGGCTGAGCCGGTGGAACGGGGTCGCCGTGCTGTCGCGGGTCGGCCTGGCCGACGTGTCGGTCGGCTTCCCCGGCGAGCCGGGCTTCCCCGACCCGGAGGCCCGCGCGCTCGGCGCGACCTGCGGCGGCGTACGGGTGTGGTCGGTCTACGTGCCCAACGGGCGGACCCCCGACGACCCGCATTACGCGTACAAGCTGACCTGGCTGGCGGCGCTGCGGTCCGCGCTCGGCGACGAACTGGGACAGCACGCGGAGCTCGCGGTGTGCGGTGACTTCAACGTGGCGCCGACCGACGCGGACGTCTGGGACCCCGCGCAGTTCATCGGCGCGACCCATGTGACGCCGCCGGAGCGCGACGCGCTTCGGCAGCTGCTCGACCTCGGCCTGCACGACATCGTGCCCAAGCCGATGAAGGGACCGAATCCGTTCACCTACTGGGACTACCGGGCCGGGATGTTCCATCAGGACAAGGGCATGCGCATCGACCTCGTGTACGCGACCAAGCCGCTGGCCGACCGGGTGACCCAGGCCTACATCGACCGCGAGGCCCGCAAGGGCAAGGGTCCCTCCGACCACGCCCCCATCGTGGTGGATCTCGGCTGATGGGCGAGATCATCCGCAGGCGGGTCGTCGTCGCCGGCCTCGTGCAGGGCGTCTATTTCCGGGACACGTGCCGCCGGCAGGCGCTCGCGCACAACGTCTCCGGCTGGGTCCGCAACCGTCGCGACGGCGCGGTCGAGGCCGCCTTCGAGGGCGCGCCCGACGACGTCGAGCGGCTGTTGCGCTGGGCGAAGCGGGGCCCGGAGGACGCCGTGGTGAAGAGCGTGACGGTGGATGAGGAAGACCCGGTGGGCGACACCGGCTTCCTCATCCTCCCGACGGCCTAGAAGCCGATCGCCTCCCGGACGAGCACGACCACTCCGCGTTCCGGCAGCCACTCGTGCTCGATGACGAGGATGCGGCTGAGGAACGAGGTCTGCCCGGCCAGGTCGTTCAGCCGCCGCCACTCCTTGGGCAGGCTGTGCGTACGCAGTCGCCGCAGGCCGGTCGTCAGATCGGGGACGACCTTCTGCGCGCCGACGATCCACACCGCCTTCTTCGCGCCGGAGGCGTACGGGGCGAACTGGCTGCCGCTCGCCGAGCCGATGACGAGGTGACCCTCCTCCGTGACGGCGTGCACGCTGCCGACGACGACGTCGGGCAGCGCGCCCAGGCGGATGCGGGCCCACATGTCGTCGCCGAGGTCGCCCGCCTCGGCGCGGACGGACTGGAAGCCGCCGGACTCGTCGAGGTCGGCGAGGATGCCCGACAGCCGCAGGGTTTCGCTGCTGGCGGTGAAGACGGCCTGGTCGCGGGGGACGAGTTCGCCGACGACGAGTTTGCGGGCGTCCTCGGCGGTGTCGACGATGTGGACGACGAAACCGTTGGTACGCAAGGCTTCGGCCGCGCGGTCGAGCTGCTCCGCGGATGCGGGTACGCCGAAGGTCTCGTCGAGGGCCGGTGCTTCCTGAGACATGAGGTGCTTCCTCCCGGTGGTTCTCCGAAGTAACTGACCCCATCGTCGGGAACCATGGACGGAAGCGGAAGAAGGCACTATTTTGTGGCTCAGTGAGGATGATGTGCCTCGGTGACGTGGAGGTAACCGTGGATCTGACCGTCCGCGACGAGCTGACCTGCCAAGTCCGCGACGTGCTCGACCGCGTCGGCGACAAGTGGACGCTCAACGTCGTCTACCAGTTGCGCGACGGCAGCCGCCGGTTCACCGACCTCAAACGCTCCATCGAGGGGATCAGCCAGCGGATGCTCACCGTCACGCTGCGCAACCTCGAACGGGACGGGCTGGTCGAGCGTACGGTGCACGCGGTCGTGCCGCCCCGGGTCGACTACGAGCTGACCGAGATGGGGCAGACCCTGCTCAAGACCGCGTGGGAGCTGATCGACTGGGCGGAGCGGCACGCGGAGGACATCGCGCACGCCCGAGTCCGCTACGACGCCACCGCCCAGCCGGGTGTGCCGCCTACCCCTTGATCGCTCCGCTCGTCAGTCCCTTCACGAACTGGCGCTGGAAGGCGAGGAAGGCGATAACCGAGGGCAGCAACGCGAGCATCGCCGCCGCCAGCAGGACGCCGATGCCGACCTCCTCGTCCGACCGCAGCGTGCGCAGCGCGATCGGCAGCGTGTACTGCGACGGCTCGGTCGCCACGATGAGCGGCAGCAGGTACTGGTCCCAGATCATCGTGAAGCCGAAGACGCCGATGACGCCCAACGCCGGACGGCACAACGGCAGGATGATCGAGAAGAAGGTACGCAGCTCGCCGGCCCCGTCGATGCGGGCCGCCTCCTCCAGCTCGACCGGCACCTCCTTCATGAACTCCGTCATGACGAGGATCGAGAAGCCCCAGGCGCCGACCGGCAGGATCATCCCGGCGTACGTGCCGATCAGGTTGACGTCGAACGGCGGCACGTCGGCGAGGACCACCGACAGCGGGATCGCGATGACCTCCTCCGGCAGCATCATCGTCGCGAGGATGGCCAGCATGATCAGCGCCGCGAACCGCATCCGGTGCCGGGCCAGGGCGTACGCGGCGAAGACGCTCACCAGCATCTGCAGCAGCAGCCCGAAGCCCACCACGACGAACGAGTTGACCAGGTAGTGGTAGACGTCGCGGTCGGCGGCGGCCACGAAGTTGCGGAGGGTGAAGCCGCCCTCCGGGATCAAGGAGAACCCCGTCGGGTCGACGACCTTGGAGAACGCGCCGATCATCAGCGCCACCAACGGTCCGGCGAAGACGATCACCAGGAGTGCGTACAACAGGACGACGCCGATCCGAGCCGCGAACCCACGCCGGTACGCGAGCCCGAGGACGGTGTCGAAGCGTTCGGCGCTCATCTAGACCTCCCGTCTGCGCAGTGCGCGCACTGCGACCGTGAGCACGACAGTGGCCGCGAACAGGACGATCGACCCGGCCGCCGCGATGCCGAGTTCGCCCTGCTGGAGGCCGAGCTTGTAGATGAGGGTCATCAGCACCTCGGTCGAGCCGTTGGGTGCGCCGTTGGTGAGCAGGAAGACCTCGGTGAACACCCGGATGCCGCGGATGGCCGCGAGGGTGACCAGGATGACGAGGACCGGGCGCAGGGCGGGCAGCGTCACGTGGCGGAACCGGCGCCAGGTGCCCGCGCCGTCCACCGCGGACGACTCGTAGAGCGTGCGGTCGACCCCGGCCAACCCGGCCAGGAAGATCATCATGTCGTACGGCGCGCCCCGCCAGATCCCCACCGCCATGATGGACAGCAGGGAACTGTGCTCGTCGGCCAGGAACGGCTGCGGCGAGACGGCGAACCAGCCCAGGATCGTGTTGAGCGGGCCGTTCGCCGCGGGGTGGTAGAGGATCCGCCACACCTCGGCGACGACCGCGATCGTGGTGACCACGGGCAGAAACGCCGCCGTCCGGACGAACCACAGGACCCGGGAGCTGCCCTCCAGCAGGAGAGCCAGGAGCAGCCCGAGGACCATCGAGCCGACGGTCGTCCCGATCGCCAGCACGACGCTGTGCCAGAGCGCGGCGGTGAACTGGCCGTCGGTGACGATGTCCTGATAGTTCCGTCCGCCGACCCATTGATCGCCGAGGTAGCCCCGGATCTCGTAGAAGCTCATCCGCAGGCCGTCGGCCATCGGCAGGTATTTGAAGTAGAACAGCAGGATCAAGGCCGGGGCCAGGAACAGCCACGGCACGACGGGGGAGCGCCGCCGCGAACGGCGGCGCTCCGAGATCGTGCGGGGAAGCTCGGTGGTCCCGCCGGTGCGGCGGGACTCCACGGTTCGAAGTGCCATCAGGCCCGCGCGTTCTGCTTCGCCAGCAGGTCGCCGAGCTGGCCGGCCAGTTTGGTCATCGCGGCCTGCACGTCGGAGCCGCAGTCGGCCATGACGGCGTTGATGGCGTCGGCCGCGGTCTGCCGGAACGGCGCCCAGTTCGGCACCGGCGGGCTGTAGACGCCGGCCTCGTCGTAGACCTTCTTGAAAGTGAGCCAGCGGGGGTCCTTCCGGACCGAGGCCATGTCGACGCCGGTGTTCACGGGCAGCCGTACGATCGCGCCGGGGTTGTCGGCGTTCATTCCGACCTTCTGACCGTCGACCGACGTGGCGAACTCGGCGAACTTCTGCTGCCCGGCCTCGTTGTCCGAGCCGGCCATCAGATAGACGTTCTCGCCCTCGGCCAGCGCGCCGGGGCCGCCGGAGGGCCCGGCCGGCAGCGCGATCGCCTCGACCTTGTCGCTGCCCAGGCTCTTCACGAACCGGGCCAGCACGTACGGGCCGACGAGGTAGATGCCCGCCTGGTTCTTCTCGAAGACCTCGTGCGCGGTGGTGGTGTTGACGTTCACCGCGCCGGGGTTCACCGACTTGTCCACGCAGAACCGGTCCTGCAGCCACTTCACCGCCTCGACCGACTTGGCGTTGTCGATCGCCGGCTTCCATTTGCCGGTTCCCGCCGGCTCCAGGAAGTCGCCGCCGTTGCCCCAGATGTAGGAGGAGGCGTACCAGGACATGTAACCGCGCTGGGTGGTTCCCGGGATGTCGAACCCGGCGGTGTCGGCCTTGCCGTTGCCGTCCGGGTCGTTCTTTGTGAAGGCCGCGCCGAGGGCGGCCAGGTCGGCCCAGGTCTTGGGCTCGGGCAGGTTCAGCTTCTTCCGCCAGTCCGCGCGGACCAGCAGCAGGAAGGCCTGGGCGGAGAACGGTACGCCGTAGTACTTGCCGTCCGTCGCGACCGCCGCTTTCCATGCCCGCTCGGAGATCTTGTCGGCTCCGGCGAAGGTGGACTTGTCCACCTGCCGCAGCCAGCCCTGCGACTGCATGTTGCCGAGCTGGGCGGTGTCGTTGATGACGATGTCGGGCAGCTTGTGCTGGGCGCCCTGCTGCTGCAGCTTGGTCTCGAAGTCGTCGAAGATCGCCACCACCTTCGTGGGGATGCCGCTCGACTGGGTGAACGCCTGGGCCAGGCGCTCGGCTGTCTTCGCCGAGTCGGAACCGGCCGCCTGCCGGATCCAGATCTCCAGCTCTCCCTGGGCGTTCTGCTTCGTGCCGTCGTCGCCGCCGCACGCGGTGGCCGACAACGCGGTGGCCACGGCGAGGAGCGCGGCGGCGTACCGGAGTCTCTTCACGGTCACTCCTTGAGGGAAGGTGTTCGGGGCGCGGGATCGAGTTCACGTATGTAGACAGATGTTGCTCAGGCGTCCG